>CAZCRJ010000029.1:0-13065 GCA_964501015.1 uncultured Roseivirgaceae bacterium
AAAGAGGTCAATCCCTCATTTGCCTATCCGCATGCGTTGGTCAGTACCGTTATTCTAACCCTTAATCATCAACTTTATTATGCGGAGCATCTTCCTTCATTAACCGACATTAAGTTTAATCCGGGGCATCACCACAACAAACTGAATGAATTTATTTCGCTGTTGATGTTTAAAGTTCTTGAATCCTGAAACTATGGTAACCAATAACGACATACTCCGCATCCTCCGTGAATCCTCGCTGATACTGGAACATCATTATGATCCACAGCACTTACGGTTTGTGGAAATCAATAACAGGAGTTATACACTGGAAGAGTTTCCAGAATTCAAACGCGATCTGCTGGAAGCAAGCAATAAAATCAGAATGATGCTGTTGGAGTATAACCTCCCATTGAACTCCTTCAATTTTTTTGTTTCTCAGGAAGAGAATCTCATACTGGCATTCCGGAAAATTGGAGATGAAATAGAACCTGTTCTGATACATGCAGCAGCCAAAAAAAGAAAACAAACGATTATTGGCGCTGCCGGTAAAACCGATGAAGCTTACAACGCAACAGATGTATGGCTTACCAATGATAAAGGAGAAGTCATTTTCTTTGTTTTGTTTCCTCATCAAAGTTTGGTAAGTGATTACGGCCTGGAAGAAACCGAAGGAGGTAAAACCTTAAGCCCGGTAAGACGGTTGATTCGATTGTTGCACACGGAACGAAGGGAAATAAATTACATTTTCTTTTATGCCATTTTTGCAGGGCTAATAAGCCTCGTACTACCACTGGGTATCCAAACCACCATTGAATTAATTTCGGGGGGTGTTTTCTTCAGTTCAGTGTATGTACTGATCGGTATCATCATCTTAGGGGTGCTTATTGGAGGCGGAATGCAAATTGTTCAGATCAGCCTGGTAGAACATTTGCAGCGAAGAATTTTTACAAAAGCTTCTCTTGAATTTGCCTTTCGTATACCTCGACTAAAAGCGGAAGCTATTATCGGAAGCCATGCCCCTGAATTGGTTAATCGTTTTTTCGATATCCTGACCATTCAAAAAGGGCTTCCAAAATTATTGATTGACTTATCCTCTGGTGTACTTCAGATTTTCTTCGGGCTATTGTTGCTATCACTTTACCACCCTTTCTTTATTTTCTTCAGTGTTGGTCTTCTTAGCATGCTGTTCATTATTTTCTATGTCACGGGAAAAAAAGGTCTTCAGTCATCCATAGAAGAATCCAAGCATAAGTATAAAGTTGCGCACTGGCTAGAGGAATTGGCCCGTGCTATAAACTCGTTTAAGCTGGCAGGAAATACTGACTTACCGATAAAAAAAACCGACTATAATGTTAATAATTACTTAAAATTCCGGAAGATTCATTTTGGTGTATTAATCTCGCAATTCTCATTTATACTACTATTTAAAGCGGCCGTTACCGGAGGTCTGCTGATTGTTGGTACGTACCTGGTTGTAGACCGACAGATCACACTTGGACAGTTTGTAGCCTCGGAAGTAATCATCATCCTTTTATTAAACTCAGTTGAGAAAATAATCATGTATATGGATGTCATTTACGACCTGCTAACCGCTGTAGATAAAGTTGCCAATGTTACTGATCTTCCGCTTGAGAAAGTTGGTGGACTTGATTTTACAAATAGGCCAAAAAATCAGGGGCATTCCGTTACTGTAAAAGAATTGAAATATAAATACCCTAATGGTTCGAACTTTACCTTAAAAGGGATAAGCCTAACTATCAAGCCCGGTGAACATGTTTGTATTGCTGGTTCAGGGGGCTCAGGCAAAACTACATTAACGAATATAATCTCAGGCATATATTCCGATTTTGAAGGAATCGTTACCATAAATAATTATTCCATCCGCGATCTGGACCTGATTCACCTCCGCGACAAAATCGGGAAAAATATTTCTCAGGAAGATATTTTTGACGGTACCATCCTGGAAAACATTACGGTGGGGAAACCGATGGAAAGTGTACAAGATGCAATTGAGGCACTGGAAGCAGTTGGGCTGGCAGATGATATCAATCGCTTGCCCGAGGGGATCAATACCCCGCTAACCAGTGGAGGAAAGAGCTGGTCGAACACCAATATTCACAAACTTATTCTTGCCCGATGTCTTGCCAAAAAGCCAAACCTTATAATTCTCAATGATTTCTTTAACGGGCTAAAACGTAATGCAAAACTTGATTTAATTCAATGCCTGGTAGATAAGAAAAATTACTGGACTATGATTGCGGTTTCAAATGATCCGCTCATCATGGCTGCCTGCGACAGGGTTATTGTCTTGAACGAAGGCATGGTGGAGGCTGAAGGCAAATTCGACAACCTGATGAAAGAAGGAATTATTACAAAATATATAGAATAAGTATGCTCAACTTATCACGGCAACGTATCGATAAAATCATAGCCCAGGAAAAACTCTATTCCCTTCGGGCTATAAAAACACCAAAGGCCGGAAAAATTCTGGCCCGATGGCTGCTGGGCATTAGTCTTATATTTCTCATCATCCTTTTTGTGCCTTGGCAACAAAACATACGGGGAACTGGAAGTGTAACTGCTTTTAATCCGATGAACAGGCCTCAAACTGTGGAGTCGATTATTGCCGGAAGAATTCACAAGTGGCACATCCGGGAAGGGGAATATGTAGAAAAGGGCGATACCATCATTACCCTCACCGAAGTGCGCGAAAAATATTTTGACCCACAACTGCTTGCCCGCTTACGGGAGCAGATTCTCGCAAAGGAAAATAGCCTGGAAGCAAAAGATCAAAAAGCAAAAGCCCTTGCGCGCCAAATCGGTGCATTGCGCGATGCGTTAACCAATAAACTTGGTCAGGCTAAAGCCAAACTGGAAGCAGAACGAATTCGCTTTCAGAATGCGGAGAACCAGTATGAGCGAAACAAAAAACTGTTTGAGGCCGGAAACATTCCGCTCACCAAGTTTCAGGACATTGAGTATAAATATCAGGGTGCACAAGCTGATTTCACCAATGCCACCATTGAACTTGACCAGGTGGAAGCTGAATACCTGGATAAAATCAGCAAGGCTGAATCAGACCGCAGCAATACACAAGCCGAAATGTTTGATACAGAAGCAGAGTTAGCCAAACTCAAAAACGAATATTCGAACATGCAGATTCGTAATGAGCAATACCAGATTCTCGCTCCGCAAAATGGAGTTGTTGTAAAAGCATTAAAGGCTGGTTTAGGTGAAACCATTAAAGAAGGCGATGCCGTCTGCACGATTATGCCCCTATCTATAGATGACCTGGCCATTGAGATGTATATAAAAGCCATGGATGTTCCGTTGATCAGCAAGGGGAGAAAAGTACGGGTTGAATTCGATGGCTGGCCTGCCTTGCAGTTTTCAGGTTGGCCCAGTGTTTCTGTAGGAACCTTTGGCGGGGAGGTACGCGTAATCGACTATGTTAATTCACGACCGGGAGAATTCAGAATATTAGTTACTCCCGATAAAGCCGATGAGACCTGGCCGCCACAATTGCGGGTTGGGTCTGGTGTTAAGGGCTGGGTTATGCTTGATGATGTTCCAGTGTGGTACGAAATCTGGCGGCAGCTAAATGGATTCCCTCCAAGTTTATATCAGGCACCATTGGATGAAGTATTGGAGAAAAAATCTAAACGCGTTGACGAAAGTTATGAAAGTAAATAGTCATCCACCGTTACACGCACAAAATCGTAAGCCCCTGAGATCATGCTCAGTGGTAATATGTCTGGTAATACTGCCCTTACTTGTAACGGCTCAGCGCATTACAGATTCAATATTTATTTTGCCGGATTCAGTCCAACCCTTCTCCATAGAACAGTTTTACTACATGGTTACGGCTTATCATCCGGTGGCAAAACAAGCGGAGCTGTTAAGTGAATTTGCTCAACAGGAAATCAGGCTGGCCCGTGGAAATTTTGATCCGAAAGTGGAGCTGCAATACGTAACGAAAAATTTCAGCAACACCGAATATTACCAGGTGCTCAACGGGGCATTGTCGGTACCAACACTTTTTCCACTCGATCCGAAACTTGGTGTTGAACGAAACGAAGGCCAGTACCTTAATCCGGAACGTTACATCCCTGATGCTTTTAATTACAAGCAATTCTATGCCGGTGTGTCACTACCCCTTGGGCGCGGACTGATTACAGATGAACGTAGAACTGCACTTAAACAGGCAGAATTATTTCAGGACATGACGGAAGCAGAACAGATCAGCATGATTAATAAACTCTTGCTGGGAGCCGCCAAGGATTATTGGAACTGGTACAATTCCTATTACCAGTACAGACTATTCAATCAGGGAGCCCAGGTAGCGTTTGAAATTTTCAGAAGAACTAAAATCAATGCAGAACAGGGAGAGGCTGCCGCAATCGATACAGTACAGGCCAAAATAACCTGGCAACAGCGGTTAATTGAACAACAGGAAGCGATGCTCGATTTCCGCAACACCGGAATCCTATTAAGTACCTATTTGTGGGATAGTGTTGGCCATCCCCTTCACCTACCACTTTCCTATGCCCCTGTGCTACAGCCTGATTTACTCGTGCTGTCTCCGCAGGCATTAACCGAATTAACCGAACAAGCGAAAGTAAACCATCCGGAATTGCGAAAACTATCGGTAAAACTTTTACAATTGGATAACGAACGAAAACTGGCAGCAGAATTTTTAAAACCAAAGTTGGATATCAGCTACACCTTTTTAGATCAACCCTTCAATCCCGCCTGGGAATCAAATTTCAATTTTGGTGAGAATTATAAATTTGGCGTTGACTTTAGTTTCCCCGTCTTCATACGAAAAGAGCGTGCAAAGCTCTCACAAACCAAACTCAAAATAACTGGAGTAGCGTTTGAACGCAATTTAGCAGAGCGACAGGTAATCAATGATATTGCTGCAGCTCATAACACGCTGGTGAATACAGCAGGCATTATCACCAATCAAAGTGATATGGTCAGCAATTATGAGATCTTGTTGCAGGCAGAATTTCTGAATTTTGAAAATGGGGAGAGTGACTTGTTTAAAATAAATATACAGCAGGAACGACTTATTCAATCACAAACCAAGTTGGTAAAGCTTATGGCTACTTATGAAAAAGAAAAAGCAATACTCTATTGGGCTGCCGGGATTAGAGGCCTTGGCCGTTAATCAAAAGCATTAAGTTCGACATAAAATGCTCATCTTGTTCTGGTGAATCCTCCAGATATGCAATTTCCTAAACGCATTGCCATTGTTGGTCCGGAGTGCACCGGTAAAACACAGCTTTCACGTGCACTTGCACAGCACTACCAAACCGTTTGGGTTCCTGAATATGCGCGTCAGTATATTGACCGCCTTGATCGGCCGTACGAATACCATGATCTTTTAAATATTGCCCGGTGGCAATTGTTCACAGAAGATGAGCTGGCCCTTGAAGCCAATAAAATTCTCATTTGTGATACGAACCTGATGATTATAAAGGTGTGGAGTGAATTCAAATTTCAGCAATGCGATCCTGAAATTCTTTCCCTCATGAAGGAAAAGAAGTATGACCTCCATCTTCTTACCAACATTGATGTTCCATGGGAAAATGATCCGCAACGTGAACACCCGGATAAACGTGAGTTTTTTTTCAACCTGTATAGAACAGAGCTGAAAGAAATGAATGTTGAATACATCGAGATCAGCGGACAACATCAACAACGATTAACCACCGCTATTCAGGCCATTGATGCCCTTCTGGAACAATCGCCACTTTTTTAACCGATTCGTTACCGGGAGCACATCAGACTACCTTTCATGGTAAATCTGTTTACTTATTTCTGCAGATACCCTACCTTTCTTCTCTAACCTTTAGCCTATGAACTCCCGCAGATCTTTTTTTCGGAAATCTATCGGAATGGCCGGTACGCTCGCACTGGCACCCCTTGCACAGAAAGCCCTGGCGGAAGATGTTTCCGATGCCCTTCTTTCGCTTCGTAAACTATCCCCTTTGCAAGCCATCACCGATGAAGACCTGTGGGCACGCATGGCACAGGCGTTCACCGTTTCACCAAACATTCTTAATCTTAACAATGGTGGTGTTAGCCCACAACCCAAAGTTGTACAAGATGCAGTAGACCGCTATTACCATCTCAGCAATGAAGCACCAACTTACTACATGTGGCAAATTCTGGACAAGGGCGCGAAGCAGTACGTAGAAAGCTGGCAGACCTTGCCGGTACTTCCCCTGAAGAAATTGCCATTAACCGCAATGCAACGGAATCACTAGCCACCGTTACCTGGGGGCTCACGCTTGCCAAGGGTGATGAAATTATTATGACCAAACAGGATTACCCCAACATGATTCAGGCCTGGAAACAAAAAGAGATGCGGGATGGAATAAAAATCAAATGGCTGAGTTTCAACCTGCCCATTGAAAATGACGAATTGATTGTACAAGAGTTTATCAATGCCACTACACCAAAAACTAAAATCTGGCATATCACCCACATGATCAATTGGACGGGCCAAATCTTTCCGGTTAAACGATTGTGTGAAGAAGCACGTAAGCGAAACATCATTTCCATTGTTGATGGCGCCCATACATTTGCACACATGGATTTTAAAATCCCTGATTTTAATCCCGATTATTTTGGCACAAGTCTGCACAAATGGTTGTGCGCTCCATTCGGTACAGGTATGTTCTATGTGAAGCGTGAAAACATTGGTGGTCTGTGGCCACTTTTCCCAAATGACAAACCCACCGATAGCAATATTCGCAAATTTGAAACACTCGGTACGCGTTCATTTGCACCGGAGCAAGCCATAGGGCAGGCAATTGATTTTCATAATGCCATTGGCCGTAAGCGAAAAGAAGAACGCCTTCGGTACCTGAAAAATTACTGGTGCGAAAAGGTGGTAAAAAATCCGAGGGTAAAACTGCATATATCCCTCAAGCCACAATTTGCCTGTGCGCTTGGAAGTTTTTCGATTGACGGAATGGACCCCGGAGAGATTTCATCAAATTTGTTTAGTGAACACCAAATTCATACGACCTCAATCAAGTGGGAGAATATAAGCTGTGTTCGCATTACACCGCATGTCTACACAACAACAAAAGATCTTGATCGATTTGTTGAGGCCGTGTTGAAGATTGCTTCATCCTAATAATGCTTTTGAATTTTGCCACTATGATTTTTTGAAAAAACTGTTCTTACCAAAAGTCTGATACTATAATGAAGTACCTCATCATTACCATAGCCAGTAGTATTTTCCTTGGATGTACTTCACTACAACAACCACCTGAACTTAGGGTTGCCGGGCTTGATCATCCGGTTGAAGTAATACGCGATGAATACGGAGTAAATCACATCTACGCAAAATCGGAGCACGACCTGTTTTTTGCACAGGGATATTGTGCTGCGAAAGACCGGCTCTTTCAGTTTGAGCTGTGGCGCAGGCAAGCTTCAGGAACGGTGGCAGAAATTCTCGGAGAGAAAGAACTTCAACGGGATATCGGTGCACGGTTATTTAAATACCGAGGAGATTTAACAAAAGAATTTAACCACTACCACCCGCGAGGCGCTGAAATAATCCAGGCATTTACCGATGGCATTAATGCTTACGTTAAAGAGACGGAAGAAAATCCTGAACTTCTTCCTTTAGAATTTAGTCTGCTCGGAATTACCGCAGGACGTTGGACAAGCGACCTGGTAATTTCTCGGCACCAGGGGCTACTTGGAAATATCGCTAATGAATTAACGAACGGACGGGCAGTAGCCCTGCTTGGTTCAGAAAAAGTAATTGACCTGAAAGTGTTTGAGCCCGGCACACCAGACCTTTCCCTTGACGCATCTATTGATCCGCAGGGGCTGTTTGAAAATGTTTTAGACCTTTACAATGCCTTTCGTAGACCTGTTTCATTTTCACCAGATAATATTCTGGCCTATAATAATCCCGATACCCTTCATGCAAAATTACTTGCAATGCAGGATGAGGCAGTGCATAACGAGTTGATTTTCTCTGAAGAACGATCCATTGGAAGCAATAACTGGATTGTGAGTGGTACGCGGTCAGCAAGTGGTTTTCCGATGCTTGCGAACGACCCCCACCGTGCATTAACAGCACCATCCCTCCGATATATGGTTCATCTGAATGCACCCGGCTGGAATGTGGTGGGGGGCGGTGAGCCAACCATTCCGGGTATATCCATAGGCCATAACGATGTTGGTGCGTGGGGATTAACCATCTTTTCTATTGATGGCGAAGACCTGATGGTCTATGACCTCAACCCTGCTGATCTGAATCAGTATAAATACAACTCCGGTTGGGAAGACATGACCATAATTTATGATACTGTCCGCGTAAAGGATAAAGAAGATGTTTATGTCGAACATCGATATACCCGGCACGGACCGGTTACCTATATCGATAACAAAAGAAAGAAAGCCTACGCTGTTCGTTGTGCCTGGCTCGAGCCCGGAGGCGCACCCTATCTTGCAAGTTTACGCATGAATACTGCCCAAAGCTGGGAAGCATTTCGTGATGCCTGCTCCTATAGCCACTTACCAGGTGAAAATATGATCTGGGCAGATAAAGATGGAAACATTGGCTGGCAAGTAGTTGGCATTGCTCCCGTACGAAAAAACTGGAGCGGTTTAGTGCCCGTTCCTGGCGATGGCCGGTACGAGTGGGATGGCTATCTTCCCATAAAATCCTTACCCAATATCAACAATCCTGAA
The DNA here is from genome assembly GCA_964501015.1 of uncultured Roseivirgaceae bacterium. Lineage (GTDB taxonomy): Bacteria > Bacteroidota > Bacteroidia > Cytophagales > Cyclobacteriaceae > UBA2336. Next base: position 8,710 of record CAZCRJ010000029.1, read on the forward strand.
AAAGGATTCTGGACTACTGCTAATGAAAATCTGGTGCCTGAAAACTATGCACACCGAAATGCTGTGGGGTGGGAGTGGGCCGACTCCAGCCGTGGAAACCGGATTAACGAAGTGCTGGCTAAACAAGAACTTCACTCGCAGGAAGAAATGATGCGCCTGCAATTTGATTATTTGTCGAATCCTGCACGCCAGTTAGTGCCGTTCCTGAAAACCTTAACGACTCAGGAAGCGAACGTACAGCGTGCTGTGGATTCACTATTATCATGGGATTATGTGCTGGATAAAAATTCTATTCCAGCTGCGCTTTACATGGCATGGGAACGAAAACTTCTGCAGCAGGCATATCCGCTATTTGTACCGGAAAAGGCACAGAATGAAATAAAGACGGTTTCGCTAAAAAAAGTTATAGCGTGGATTAAAACTGACCGACCTGAGTTGAAAGGACGGGATGAATTTCTTATTCAGTGTTTACGCGAAGCCCTGACAGACCTCTCAAAAAAATTGGGCGATGATATGCAAACCTGGCACTATGGCCAGCAGGCCTACCACCATGTGTTGATCAAACATCCGCTGAGCAATGCTGTGAATGACTCACTCAGAAAAATCTTTGAGTGTGGACCACTGCCACGGGGTGGCTCGGGCTCAACGCCTGGTGTTACCGGCAATGGTGATAATCAAAGTCATGGCGCAACGTTTCGAATGGTTGCCGATGTTGGGGACTGGGATAAAACACAGTTCAGCAATGCGCCTGGCCAAAGCGGGAATGTTACCAGTCCGTATTACCGGAATTTGTTTGAGCTTTGGGCTGATGATAAACACTTCCCCGTTTACTTTACCAAAGCAAAAATCGAAAAGTCGGCTTGGGAGAGAATGCTTTTAAAACCCTAATACCTGATCGCACCTATGTCTGTTGATATCACAGTCATCAAAACCTTTCTGCCGTACATTCATTCTGAGCTTCAGCAAGCCTTTGCCCAATACGGAACGGTAAAAGAAATTCCTGCAGGTACTGAAATTATTCACGAGGGGCAATCCATTAAGCAAATTCCGGTTGTGCTGGAAGGATTGGTAAAAGTTTATACACGAAATGAGGACCGTGAACTACTATTGTATTACATCGAGGCACGCGAAAGTTGTGTAATGTCTTTTCTGGCCGGCCTTAAAAATATTCCAAGCCGAATATTTGCAACAACTGAAGAGCCAACTAAAATATTGTTGCTCCCTTCTGATCGCGTTCAGCAGTGGATTCATCAATACCCACAACTCAATTCGCTCTTTTACGATTTATATAACACGCGGTACACCGAGTTGATCGACACCCTCAACCAGTTGATCTTTCAAAAACTGGATTCGCGACTTTTCGATTACCTGAAAGAAAAAAGCAGGGTTCGCGGACAATCAACACTTACCCTCCGGCACCGGGAAATTGCATTGGAGTTGGGAACATCCCGCGAGGTGATTACAAGAGTTATGAAAAAACTGGAAAAAGAAGGTAAAATCAAACAAACCTCATCAGGGATCATGCTTATCTAAATTTCTTGTTGTTGGTGACCATCGTCACCAGATCGTTTCATCCCATGCACTATATTTGATTTTAAGATCAGAAAAGTGAGAACAAAAATTCTAAAACTTGCACTCGTTTGTGTGCTTTGCGCAGGATTGGTTTTCGTACTGGTCTGGCTTTTTGAGACCTTTAACAACTAACCTTTATCACAATGAAAAAGAACATGGGAACAGCAGACCGCATAATCCGGATTATTCTTGCTGTCGTTTTTGCGGTACTTTATTTTACGAATATAATCCCTGGAACACTGGGATTAGTATTGGTTATCCTGAGCGGTGTATTCGTGCTCACAAGCGTAGTAAGCTTTTGCCCGCTATACGCTATCGTTGGTCTTAATACCTGCTCAACAAAAGCATCATAAGTCAGCATTGGCCACGCATAAAAATGCCCCTTTATTATCGGGGCATTTTTGTTTAAGAACTCGTTCTGTTAATCACAATAATTTAATGCTTGTTTCCGGTCGTAAATGATTGTTCAAAAAAATATGCATCTAAATTCCGTGATACACTAGAGCTAACCATTAAACCAGTTGGGGAAACTCCACACCATCCATCCGTATACAGCAAACCGAAAAACCCTGGCAAGGCATACCCATAAAAATGTTTTGAATGGAAGCTTAACCGAACCTGCCAACATACACATCGCTGAAAAAGGAATGGGAGTAACTGCCCCAACCAATACGAGGTAAATGCCATATTTACGTAAACTATACTCAAAGCTTATCAGGTACTTCGTATATAGCTTTTGAAAAAGTTTAGTCTTAGTAAACGTAATGCCAATGTAATAGCCAAGAACCCCTGCACCATAGGAGATAACCGCAAGGATGGAAAGGTTAATTACATAACTCATTAGAATACCTTGATGCTGCCAGAGTATCATAAAGAACTCCGGGGGAATAAGACCAAACACGATCTCCGATACCGTGAAGATGGAGAATACTAATATTTCCTTGTTGGCGATGTGATTTATTTCGTGCGACAGCGTTTCCTGCAGATAATCTTCCAGTAAAATGTACACCGTAATGATTACTCCAAACCACAGTAATCCCTTGAAAAGATTTCGCAATAAAAACTGCGAAGGAGTATCCTGATTCTGTTCCTGATTCATAGGTTAACCTACAATAGGCATTCGCTTGAAGGGTTTTGTTTCATCGAAAAGCTTCCGATAGGTGGCGTGCCTTTTAACCACATATGCATTTATTTGTTCAACCACACGAATCATTTTTGGATTAAAATCCCCTATCCAGTTCATTTCATAATCCCGATAGGCAAACCTGTCGGTTTGTGCCATTTTCCGGAAGGTCTCAATAATGGCTCCGTCCACTCCTTTCCCCTGATGTGCCGGCACTACTCCAAATAAGATACCATATGCTTTCTTATTGGTTCGCATGAAGGTGTGCCATATAAATTTAAGCTTACCCAATATATTGAGTTTTCCATTCACATGTTTAAATATCTGATTCACTTCGGGTAAGGATAGAAAAAAACAAATGGGCTCATTTTTATAGTACCCAAACCAAATCAATTTTTCATCCAGTAACGGTTTCATCTGTTTGACCAGGTGGCGGGCCTGTGCTTCTGTAAGTTCCGGAATTTCACCCCTTTTGGCCCATGCCTGATTATAAACTGTTTTTATCTTTTCCGGTAACGTTGACCACTGTGCCTTAGGGAGGTAGGAAAAAGAGTACTCCGGATCCTTTGCCACAAGATTTGCCTTTACTTGCAACCGGTCATCAATGGCACCCATTACCGGTCTGCCAAAAGTTAGTTGGTAGAAGTATACCTGAAATCCGTAGGCTTCAAAATATTTTTGATAATAGGGGAAATTGTAATTGCATTGGTAGTTCGGTTCAATGTCAAAACCTTCCAGCAATAAACCCCACCAGCGGTCGCGATTACCAAAATTAATCGGCCCATCCATCGCTTCCATTCCCCGATCCTGCAACCATTTTTTACAGCCGTCAAAGAGGATAAAAGCAGCTTCTTGGTTTTCGATACAATCAAAAAAACCCATACCTCCTGTGGGCTGATCGTTGCCTTTATTCGCTGTTTTGGTATTAATAAATGCTGCCACGCGACCAATGGTCTTTCCTGTATCGTCCTGAAGTATCCAGCGAATACACTCACCATATTGAAATGTCTTATTGACCTTTCGATCAAAAACTCCCTCTACATCTTTATCCAGCGGCCGAATCCACCGTGGCTCCTTGGCATACAAGGCAACAGGAAACATCAGAAATTTCTGCTTTTCCTTTGCTGATATTACTTCAACTAACTTCATGATTATTGGCTGAATGGTTACACCTTGATCATGCCTTCAGATGTGGCAATTCAATAGTGAAGGTTGTTCCCCTGCCTGCAATACTATCTACTGAAATCCTACCGTTCAACTTTTCAACGGCATTTTTAACAATATATAATCCTATTCCTGATCCATCCGATTGCTCCGTTGCCCGGTAAAACATTTCAAAGATTTTAGCCATGTTTTCCGGGGTAATTCCGATCCCGTTATCAGTAAAGATAATAGTGACTTGACTGTCCTGTATCCTTATGGTGATTGAAACTATGGGTTTATTTCCCTGCAATTGGCGATACTTAATTGCATTGGAAACAAGGTTTCTGAAAATCTCTGAAATCCTCCAGGGATCCGAGAGTATTTCTACTTCGTGTGCATCAACCTCGAACTGAACCTCGGAAGCCCCTTCCAGATAACTGAGGTCTTCCAGGGTGCGCAGTAAAATTTTCTTTATGTCTACCGGTTCCACCGACACCTCCAATTTGAGGTTCTTAGAG
>CAZCRJ010000030.1:0-8388 GCA_964501015.1 uncultured Roseivirgaceae bacterium
ATTTCAACCTCCCCTGTTCCGCGCCAACGGCCTTATCTTTCTATTAACCCTTCCTTTGGCGCGTTAAATTTTTTCCCTTTTCCACGGGCTGACGCCCGTGGCAATAAATATTTCGCCCCTCCGGGGCTTTCGCAAATCAAGCTAGCAGCTAGAGGCTTGTGGCTTTAAGCTAGTGGCTTGCGGCTACTCTGCTTTAAATCGAAAGCGAAGGTATTTAATCTTCTCCCCCTTCGAGGCAAATTCCTCTTCATAGCGTGTTTTAATATCAAAGCATTCGGGACGAAGTTCAGATTGATAGAGATCGTAGGTATACTGAAGATCTTCAATATCGGTGCGAAGCATCAGTTCTTCGAGGCTATAGGCAAACAGTCCGGTGTTGTCGGTTTTAAGCCGTATGTACCCTCCGGGCCTGAGCAAGGTTTTGAAAATGTTAATGTAGCGCGGGTTGGTAAGCCTGCGCTTGATGTCACGCTTCCGCGGACGGGGATCCGGAAAGGTTATCCATATCTCCTCTACTTCTTCCGCGCCAAAGAAATTTTCGATGAGCAAAATTTGTGTTCGCAAAAACCCAACATTCCCTAATGCCAGGTCTTCTGCAATACCACTTCCCTTCCAAATGCGCTCTCCCTTAATATCCACACCGATGTAGTTGCGCTCCGGAAACATTTGTGCCAGCCCTACGGTATACTCTCCCCTGCCACAGGCCAGCTCCAGGGTGATCGGATTTTCGTTTTTGAAATATTCCTGGTGCCAGTTCCCTTTAATTACCGTAAAAATCTCCTTCGATGGTTCAATGACATTCCTTCGTGTCTCAATCTCCCTGAATCGTTCCTGTTTTCGTTTCACTGTTTCCTATTATTGATGTGCCAATAGATATGGAGGTACTGCATCTTCACTGTTTATAAGCCTTCCAGTTCGGCCACCACAAATGTACTTCCGCCAATGAAGATAAAATCATCTGCCCCGGCCATCGCTTTGGCTTTTTCTACGGCCTCATTAACATCAGCAATCACCTCTCCCTGTAACCCTAACGCATACGCTTCCTGGGCCAACGTTTCTGCCTCTAGTGCGCGGGGAATTTTCGCCTGACAAAAATAGTAGCGTGCGGTGGCGGGAAGCAAGCGTAGTATTTCGTCCCTGCGTTTATCTTTCACCATTCCGAAAACGATATGAAGGTGATTAAATTCATAGGTCATGATCTGCTCCATGCTGGTTCGTATGCCATCGCTGTTGTGTCCCGTATCACAGATCACCATAGGCTGTGTACCCAGTTGCTGCCACCTTCCCTTTAATCCGGTTTGTTCAACCGTATTCTCTAATCCCTTGCGCATCGCATCCACCGGAATCGCATAGCCTTTTTTCTTTAGCGTGTGGATCACCTGTAAAACGCCTGCCAGATTCTTCACCTGATAATTTCCTTTCAGGGGTAAGTGAACGGTAAAGGGTGTGGATGATGATCGGCTTGTCACCTCAATTCCACCCATGCCTGGTCGGCAAGTAAATTCATCCTGCGCAAATACCAGCTGAGCATTCATTTCTTCTGCCTTAGACTTAAAAACTTTTTCTATTTCCGGTTGACGTTCACTGATTACTACCGGAACATGAGCTTTGATGATGCCTGCCTTTTCGGAGGCAATCTTCTCCAGTGTATCGCCCAGGATATCCATGTGGTCATAGCCAATATTGGTTATCAGCGACACTTCCGGTGTGATGACATTGGTAGAGTCCAGTCTTCCTCCCAGGCCCACTTCAATCACAGCTAGATCAACTTTCTCCCAGGCAAAATAATCCAGCGCCATCGCCACGGTGATCTCAAAAAAGGAGGGCTGGATCACTTCAATGTAGGGTTGGATACGGTTTACAAAGTCAACCACAAAGTGTTGGTCTACCTCCACGCCATTGATCCTGATCCGTTCGGTGAAGGATTTCAGATGAGGCGATGTATATAACCCGGTTTTATAGCCTGCGGAGTGAAGCACGGAAGCAAGCATGTGTGATGAACTTCCTTTTCCATTGGTTCCGCCAATGTGAATGCACTTGACCTGGTGTTGAGGATTGCCAATCGCGTCACATAATGCAATGGTATTGGTCAGGTCTTTCTTATAGGCCACCGCCCCAACCCGTTGGAACATCGGGAGGTTGTGGTATAGATACTCGAGTGCTTGACTGTACTGGGTGAACATTCCATGTTGAAGAGGGACAAATCTCCATCCCGACAGGATAATATCCAAATCATTTAAGGTGAAACAAAAAGTAGTACACTAATTGGAACGGATGATGAAGGTGATCCTTCCGGTAGATATAGCCGGTACGTTTGTTCCGGTTTTGCTGAATGTTAATTTCTCGATTTCTTTCTTGCAGGCATTTTCTGCCTCCAGACTAACGCTTCGTTCGAGGGTTCTTATTGAAATGATTTCACCGGAGTCATCTACTTTAATTTCAAATACTACGCGTCCGGTTTCATTATTGGGCACATTAGGTTTGGGTATGTTGTCCCAGTTCCATCCTGCCAGGTCAAGGCCTGCTCCTCCTGAACCTCCTCCCTGTTTGCCATACAATGCATCGGCATCAATCTTTCCTTTCGGATCGCCCTTGTCACCGGTTTTATTGGCATCGTCACCCTGGCTTACGGGTTTTCCTTCCTTATTGTCGGTAGTGGTTTTATCGGCAGTAGTGGTAGAGGTCGCCTTTTGTTCGGTTACGGCAGGCTTCGTTTCGGTCTTTACTTGTTCGGTGGGTTTTTCCTTTGGTTTCTCCACCGGCTTCGGTTCCACTTTCTTTTCTGGAATGGCAACGGAACTTTCCGTTTGGGTTACCACCGGCTGATCGGCCGGTTTAGTTTCCTGGGGTTTTACTTCCTCTTGCTGAACAACATCTTTTTCTTGCTCATTTTTTGATTGTTCAACGTCATCTTCAGAGGGTTGTTCCGATCCGGCAGGCTGATCGGGCCGTTGGTCACTACTGCCCACATCATCCAAACCAAAATTCAATTCAATACCATATTCAGGAAGTGGCGGATCGGGAGCACGCCAGGCTATTGCAAACAGAAACAATACAAACAGGGCAATGTGTACACCAATGGTGGTGGCCAGCGCTATTCGTTTGTTTTTCTGCTCTTGTTGTTCCGTCATGGTATACTATTTCCTGTCAACAAAGATTATTTGGGTTTAGTTGCGGCTATCACCTTTGCTTCCAGCGAGGTAGCAATACCCGTTACATACATGGCCTCTCCCCACGCCACATCGCTGTCAATATGCAATACTACAGAACCACCCTTGCCCGTTAGTTTGCTTTTCAGCTCTCCTTCCAGCATACTGCGTGAAACTTTCTTATCGTTAACAAAATACTGGAGGTCTTTTGTAACGGTTACGGAAACCTTTTGCATTTCGATAGTACTGGTTTTGGCCGAGGGCAGATTAACCGGTAAACCGGAGGGTGTCACAAACGAAGATGTAAGCATAAAGAACACCAGCAATAAAAAGATCAGGTCTGTCATGGATGACATGCTGAACATGGCTTCTACCTTATTTTTTGAACTTAGCTTCATCGTGGCTCTTGTAATAAGTCAACAAAATCAATGGAGGTATACTCCATCTTATGGATCACTTTCTGTACTCGTGATACCAGGTAGTTATATGCCAGGTAGGCAATGATGCCTACAATCAATCCTGCTACGGTTGTTACCATCGCAGTATAGATGCCGCTGGACAATAACTTGGGACTCACCGATCCTTCTTGTTGGGAAATGGCGATAAACGCTTTAACCATACCAATTACGGTTCCAAGAAATCCCATCATGGGTGCCGATCCGGCAATGGTGGCCAGCGTAGAGAGATTTTTCTCCAACTTGAAGATTTCAATTTTCGCCACGTTTTCAATGGAGGCTTCTATATTTTTCAGCGGACTGCCAATTCGCGAAATGCCCTTCTCAATCATGCGGGCAATGGGGGAATCCGTTTGGGTGCATAATAATTTTGCACCGTTCACATCGCCCTTTAGCACTTGTTCTTTCACGCGGTGCATAAAGGCATTGGGATCCTGGTTAGCCTTGTTGATGGTGAGAAAGCGTTCGATGAAAATATAAATGGCAATCAGGGAGAGTAAAATGATGGGGATCATCATAAAACCTCCGGCAACGGCCAGATCAATAATGGATAACGACTGATTTACCGGCTCAACAGCGGTAGCATCCGTCATGATTTGAGATAGGATCATGAAAAAATTCAGATAAGGTTAACTAAAAAAATAGATCAAAAAATCAATACTTCAATACCCAAACAGCATCACCAAATTCTGCTTTAAGGGGTTCACTTTTTTCTGCCGCTGCAGCAAACGTATCCCCTTCAGCAATCGTCAATCGGGAAACCCGGTGTCGGCCAAATGGGGGAATTATCTTTGCGCTCACTCCATTCACTGTAAGCTTTTGGGCATAATCCATAAGTAAGTCACTGTCGACTGCACTGGCAATAACAACGTAATAACGACCGGTGCGCGCATTTAGTGTTTCTATTGTTCCGATGGTTGGTGTTTTAACCAGGGCTAACGAATCCAGCCTGCGTTTCTCCACCGCTTCACGTTCCTGTCGGATTCGTGTTTCTTCTGCTTCCTTTTGCTTCTGAGCAGCTGCCTGCTGTTCGGCAACAATACGCGCCTGCGCTGCTTCTTCATCTTGTTTTGGCTTGTACAGAGCAAAATACCAGGTAATGCCTAGCGCCACCAAAATAACCAACACGATGCCCAGAATCTTTGGCCACAGGGATACTTCCTCCTCTTCGCGCTGATAGGTGTATGTCGGAACCTCTTCTATGTATTCCGACTCCCGCTCTTGCTCTTCGTCAGTGTATTCTTCGCGTAGTTCAGACGTTTCTGGTTGAGGTTCTTCTTCCGGTTCGTACGGTGACGCTGAGGCTTGCACTTCTTCTACCGGCTCATCTGTCGGTTCATTTCTGCGGATTGGTTCGTATTGAATTTCAGGTAGTCCGAATGAGTCGTCTGAATCATTATTCAGATTTTCATTTTGCGGATCATCTTCGTTGCTGTCTTTTCTACTTGCCATGAAGTTGGGTCAATTGGTATTATACAAAATTAAGCGAATTTTCGAGGTCAGCAAAAATAGTTCATCCCTGTACAGCATCAGAAACTCCACGTAATTCCGCCCATAGCCTGAAAGGCGCGCACCGGATAATTCAGAAATACCTGATATGAATTTCCGATGACATTGTTAAAGTCAAGAAATACAGAAAAGGATTTCGACACAAAATACTCCGCTCTGAAGTTCAGATCAAAGGCAGGATCCAACTTAACAGCAACTGGCGTTTGCGGATCGCGCGCCCGGATGTTTCCCAAGCCCATGATGTCGGTCGTCAACACGATTTTATCCCGGATGTTATACGATCCCGCTACTGTAAGTTTGTACCCCGGCCGGTGCCATGCCTGTGGTATGCTGCCCGGACTATAGCCATAATAATCTCCGCGTACCGAAAACTTTGTGCGGGAAGAATAGGTCATATTAATGGAACCGAAGAGATTCGTTCGCTTCGTAGACCCCTCATCAAAGAGTGTGTTGAACTTTGCCTGATCTTCTTCATCGTTGACAAAAAAATACAGGTTCTTTAAACTGGCGAAGGACAATCCTGAACTCACAAAAATGTTACTGTTAAAGCGAACGTTGATGACGGCCTGGATATCGTAGAGCTTGTTGGTATGGTAAATAGGAATGGCCTGGGCCAGCCAGAGATTTTCACGCACCAGCGATTGCAACGAAACACGTTCGATGCCACCGGTTAATGAACCCACTACATCAATTGTTGATGAGAGTGGATACACAACACTTACATCCGGATAGAAATGAATATCTTTTTTGTCCAGTGTATCATTTTCCATGGCTACCACAGCGCCAATCTTGATCTTCAAATTATCATCCGATTTAAATATATAATAGGGGTTCACCTGAAAGAGATTACGTGCCTTTTTTTCAATGCCCTTATCCTTTCGGGAGAAGATGGAATATCCGGCCTTCACTTCAAGCGCATTATCCTTGCTTATTTTGTAAGCGCTTTTAAAGGTTAGATCAATTGTATTTTCTCTGGCCGAGAAACTATCTCCGATGTAGCTGAAGTTACCCCCCAACGCATAGGAGAAATCGGTGTTGCGTGCATTCGCCAGGCTTACACCAACTTTAAAAAGGTTAAAGGCCTGTTTTATGGTATCGCGCAACACTTCTGTTCCCTCCGGATATCCATAAAAATGAGTGGAGCGGTTTTCAAAACCGGCATCGGCCTGAAAGGTGACTTCTTTTCCAAAAGACTGTGCAAAAACAGATACACCCGAATTGCCACTTCCGGAATTCCGTCCGTCCACCGGACCTTTCCCTGAACTGTTGAAAAACGCATGCGTGCCCAGCAGCTTGTTTTTATCCTGGCGGGTATTCACAAACGCTTCGATCATGGGTGAAGCATAGTTGCCATAGCCCAGGCTTAAAAATCCTCCGCTGATATCGGCCACTTCCTCCTGCTTTAACCGAAGCGGGCGGATGGATGGACTCACCTCGGGTGTATGAAAAATAAGGGGACGAAAGGTATAGGTGATTTCCGGTTTAATTGGCTCGATGGGGCGCGGTGGAATTTTATCAAACAGTCGGTTGGCCAGCGGCAAGGTGATTTCACGCTCTTTCACAATCTCAATCTCCACCGGCCGGAGTTCACCGCCCTCCTGTTGTGCCACCACGGGCAGCGCCAAACTGCTCAGCAAAAAACTAATGAATGGAATACTATATACTTTCTTCATCGGATATATACTCAACGATTATTGTCTACTGTATCGGCCTGAATTTGTTTTTGCCTTTCAGCTGTTTCACCAGCGTCAATTTTTTTCAACTTTTCGCGGGCAGCATCTTTAATATGTTGAAGGGGAAATCGGTCTACCAACGATTGCAAGGTTGCCTTGGCCTGGAAGGTATTGTTCATGGCAATAAAATTATCGGCCATCAGCAAGAAAGACCTGCCAACCCATTCTTCGTATGCGCCACAATCGGCATCGATGCCCACCAGGGTTTTATAACACATGTCGTATTGCTTCGTCAGGTAAAAGATTTCTCCAAGCCGGTACCGGGCTTCTGCTCCATATTCATCCCGGGCCGTATTGAGGGTATTGATAAATTCATCCTTGGCCAGGTCGTAATTGCCTTGCGCCATGGCCGCCTTGCCCAGGTAGAGGGTGGCTTTATTCTGGGCTCCGGCATTGATGTTCCCTTTAACCAAAATGATGTTTGCGTACGTGTTAACCGAATCATATTGTGCCAGTAAAAAGAAAGACTCCATCATGCCTGACCACGCATTGAATTGCTCCTTCTTATTGGTGGCCAGGCGCTCCATTTTCCGGAAGCCTGCAATGGCTTTTTCATAACGGCCTTGGCGGAACTCAATCTCTGCTATTCTGGCCACCACTCGGTTGGCCATGCTAAAGGAAGGATCATTGCTTAGCGCGGTGTACAGTTGAAGCGCTTTTTCCAGTTCCCGCATTCGGTAGAAAGACTCCGCGAGGTAATAGTTTGCCTCCGGTATCCGCGCACTTTGTGTATACGAAGCAATAAACGAATTGAACGAGGTAATCGCACGTTGATATTGTTGATCGAAGTAAAGCGTTTTAGCCGCTTCAAATTCTACGACTTCAAGATTCTTGCTTTCCGGGTTAGCCTTCTTGAAATCAGCCAGATAATTTTCAAAGTCTCCACTCCTTCCTGCCAACCCCAGAGCCTCTTGTAAGGGAAGCAATACTTGTTGGGCCAATGGATGCGTGGGGAATTGTTTAAGGATCGTTGAATAATCGCTTACTGTTTTATCGTACTCTTTGAGGTTAAAATAAGATGCTGCTCTGCGCAAATACGCATAGGGTAAAAAACGGGAGCCTGCGCCTTCGCGGATAAGGTGTGATAATCCGGTGGCCGCGACATCATAATTTCCCTGCTCAATTTCAAATTGCGCGCGTTGAAACATGGCCTCATCCCGATACTGTGATTTCGGATAATTGGAAATAAGGTTGGTGAACTGATTGCGGGCATCCGCATATTTTCTCATGATGCCGTTGATCACCCCTGTCTGAAACAAGATGTAATCATCATCGGGAGAGTTGTACTGGCGCGCCCGGTTATAATTCACCAGCGCATCGTTGTAGGCTTTACTCACATAATAACAATCGGCCAACCGGATAAGGCCATCGGCATACGCAGGTTCCGATTTTATTCCCTTGTTGCTGTACTCTTTAAAATTATATAATGCCTGTTCGTATTGTTGTTGATTAAAATGCGCATAACCTAAACCGTAGCGTGCCTTTGCCACTATATCAGGTGGAGCAGCAGCACCCATGGATATAACTTTCTGGTACCGTATA
>CAZCRJ010000030.1:8422-12883 GCA_964501015.1 uncultured Roseivirgaceae bacterium
CGTTGGAATAGGCCTCGCCCCCCCAGAAGCTTGCCAACGCCACATAGTTAGGGGCAACAGGATACGAAAGTGATTTTTGAAAGAGCAGCGCTGCTCCGGCATAGTCGTCTTTATTAAAGAGTTCACTGCCTTTCAGAAAGGTTGCTTTTTGATAGGCTTGATCAATTGCCGTACTCCTGCGGGGCATGGATTCAATGTATTCGATGGCCTTATTGTAATTGTTACCGTTTACATATGCCTGCGCCAGAATTTCCTTTACTTCATTGGTATAGGCACTGGAGGGAAAGCCCACTAAAAAGCGCTCCAGTTCTGTTATGGCCAGGTCAGGTTTGCCCAGATCATACGATACCTTGGCATACTGAAACGTACTCTCTTCAACAAGATCTTTATCATTTAGGTATTTTCGGGCGTGCTCAAAGGCATTTGCTGCCAGGGGCTTGCTCCCCTGTTTCAGGTAAACAATACCGAGGTAATAGGATGCATAATGACTTACTGTATCGCTCGATGTTGCCGATGCCTTCAGGTATTCAATCGCTTTGTTATCCTGACCCAATGAATAGTAAGCATAGCCTGCACGGTATAATAAAGAGGCGGGCGCCCTGTTTTTATTTGTATTGAGGTAATTCTCGTAAGCCGTTACTGCGCTGGTATAGTCACCCTTAAAATAATAGGCATCAGCTGCGAGCATGGAGATCTCATTGTAATTGGCGATGGATGTGGAGCGGTTTCTGAGGCCCACTTCATACTGGATCAGTTCATCGTATTTCTGCTGCTTATACAATACATTGGCCAACAGTTGAGGAACAACGGTAGCATACGATGCATTTTGTTCGGCCCGCTTGAGATCGGCATAGGCTTCCTGATATTTTCCTTCCCCGAACGCTATGAAGCCGGCATAATAACTGGCAGCGGGTGCATATTCACTGTTTTGAATTTTAACCAGGTTAAATTGAGCCAGCGCTTCTTTCAGTTTCTTTTGGTTGAAGTAGCTGTATCCCCACTTAAAATATCCTTCTGCCTGCTGTTCTTTCGATAACGCGGAAAAGTCAAGCTTGGCGTACGCTTGCGTTGCCTTGGTGTAATTCTTTTGCGTGTAGAAATAATTTCCGAGATCCAGGTAGGCTGTTATACTTCTTGGATTAGCCGGGTTATTGTCAATGAAATCTTCAATGAGTTTTTCAGCATCGCTATGGGCGAGAAGAAGCGCACAGTAGGCAACATAGTATTCCGCTTCTGCCCTTCGGATATCCGGACCGCTGGATTGTCTCAAATATTCCGTAAGCACTTCCCGGGCAGCCCCATAATTAGAATGCGTAACCAACTCCAGGCCTTTCTTGTACAAATTTTCCAACCGGCCGCGGGATAACTGATCCTGCGCAAAGGCTGTTGACGTTAATAGAAGAACCAGCAGTACTACTGTACCTGCGTATAGTGTTTTTGCCACAACGGATGTTTCTTGTTTAGAACCACGAACCTTAAAAAATATTGCAAAGGGTAGACAAAAAAATACGGTAAAAAAATACGTCTACGTGTTCTATGCACGGAATCAAAGGTAAACAAAAATTGAATAAATCAATCAAGCAGGAATTTTGCTTAACCGGCTAATGCATCAGTCGATACATAAGTTCGCGCAGCACCTGGCTGTCTTCTATCGACCCGGCATATACTCCTTTCAATTTCAAATCTGCTTCTTTTAACAACGATAGGTTCTCTGTAATCTTTTCAACCGGATAAATACGTAAAGCCTGACTGTAATCACGTATAGCATATGGACTGATTTTCAATACACTAAGCAATCCTTTCTCACTTTTATCTGCGGCTTGTGATGCCATCAATAATTTGCTGAAGAACGCATAGAAAAATGCAACCATCGGAATGATCGGATTCTTTTTTGTGTTCCGCTCAACATAATTCACTATCCGGGCCACCTTTACCGTGTCGCGTTGAATCACTGCTTTCTGTAATTCGAAAACATTATACTCCTTGCTCACCCCTACATGGGCCATAACCTGAACAGCAGTAATTGCTGCCCCTGGCTGTAAGGAAATTACCAGTTTATCAAATTCATTGGTTAACCGGTTCAGGTCATTCCCCACAAATTCACAAAGTGCCTGCACTGCCTCCGATTCTATTTTGATTTTCCTTTCGGCAGCATACTCGGCAATAAATTCGGGCAGTTGATTTTCGTATAGTTTTTTGGCCGTGATGGAAGTGGTGAGTTTGTCTACTCGTTTGCCCAGCTCCTTTCGCTTGTCCAGTGTTTTATGCTTGTGGCAAAACACCAGAATCGTACTGGGCACAGGCTGCTTGAAATAGTCGAGTAATAACCGTGCTCCGCTTTCTTTATTTAAATCCTGAATTTCCTGTGCTTCCTTAACAATGACCACCTGTTTTTCAGCCATCATTGGAAACCTGCGTGCGTGTGTAAGGATGGTGGCCATGGCAACATCCTTCCCATACAAAATAACCTGGTTGAAACCCTTCTCTGCTTCACTGATGGCGTGTGTGTCAATATAGTCTGCGAGCAAATCAATATAGTAACTCTCCTCTCCCTGCAAAAAATAAACGGGGTCATATTGACCGGCCTTCATCGCTGTCATCACTTTCTTTACCGCTGCATCCATTAGCTGATCTTCCTTTTTTTACTAAAAGTAATGGCTGACATTATGCCAACCAAGGCTCCGCCCAAATGAGACTCCCACGAAATTCTCGGATCTCCGGGTAATACACCGTAGAACACACTTCCATATAAAAAGAGTGTAAGTACCGAAATCAGGATCGACCGAAAATCCCTTCGGAAGAATCCAAAAAATATGAGAAAAAAGGCCAAGGCATACACCACACCACTGGCTCCAATATGGTTGGACGGTGGGGCAAATAACCACACCATTGCATTCGTCCAGAAGTACGCCCTGAAGAATACCATGTTCGCGATTCCTTCATAAAAGAAAAACAAGGTTGCCCCCAGAAAGAGTAAGGGGATTGTGTTTGATACAAGGTGGAAGAGATCACCATGCGCCAATGGACTCAGGAAAATACCCAGCAACCCTTTCAGGGTCCGTGGTTCAATGCCATAGTCACTGATATTCCAGTGGTAATTTGTTTCCAGCACAAAACACAGCCACATCAGAAAGACCAGGCGAAAGGGAACAACCGAACTACCAATGATGGTGGATTGTGCCATCCTATAAAAATCAGGAAGCGTTGGGGTTCGTTACCATGGTAAGCTCTACATATTGTGCTTCTTCACTGCCTACCGAATTGTATCCAAGCATTCCACCGGAGGAGCGGGCAATCTGATGTGAAATATCCAGTAACGTTTGGTAGAATTCACGCGCAAATGCTGATGAAACCATTGGCCAGAGGAAATTGAGTTGCGCGAGCTCCGCCACCAGTAGCGGGTTTCGCTGTGCTGCATCATAGGGATAGTGTTGCTCCAGTACCTTCAGTTTATCCTCGAAGTCCTGCGCAATTTCCTGATATAAAACCGACACTTCGGAACCACCTGATGAAGTATTTTTTTCAGCTAACCGGATTGCACCTTCAATTTCTTTACGGTCGATTTTTCCATCCGCACCGGCAATCAGAATGGACACTAAAATGGGCGCTTTATACACCAATTCCTTTTCTGTTGATGTCAGATGCTTTAAGGCAGATATCATGCTCCTGTCAGTGAAGCGTAAAAATGATTAATAATTGGTTCTTTTTTATCTTTTATCTCTTAAAAAAACTATTGTATCTTAAGACCCCTCAACGTCTATAGTATGTACGAAAAAGACCCCGTAAAAATAGCAGTAGTAGAAGATGATCCATCGTATACGAAGTTTCTGAAATTTGTTTTAGGCCTTAATCCGGATTTTGAAGTTGATTATTATTCTACCGGAAAAGAGTGTCTTGATAACCTGCATAAGAAGCCCTCGATCATTACACTGGATTACTCCCTGCCAGACATGGCCGGTGAAGCGGTGCTTGAACAAATCCGGAATTATGATCCGGATATCAGTGTG
The DNA here is from genome assembly GCA_964501015.1 of uncultured Roseivirgaceae bacterium. Classification (GTDB taxonomy): domain Bacteria; phylum Bacteroidota; class Bacteroidia; order Cytophagales; family Cyclobacteriaceae; genus UBA2336. Next base: position 12,430 of record CAZCRJ010000030.1, read on the forward strand.
ATTATTGTTTCCGGTCAGGATAAAATCGGTACCGCAGTGGATTTGCTGAAATCGGGCGCTTACGATTACCTGACGAAAGACCAGGACACCAAGGAAAAATTATTGGGCAGCATTCGAAATGCCCGCAACAAAAATTCCTTGATTAAGGAAATCCATCACCTGAAAAAGGAGATCACCGAAAAATATGAATTTGATAAAAGTTTAATCGGTAACAGTCCTACCCTGTTAAAGGTATTTCAATTAATGGAGAAGGCGGTTGCCACGAACATTTCCGTTTCCATTTCAGGCGAAACAGGCACGGGCAAAGAACTGATTGCCAAAGCCATTCACTACAACAGCAAACGCAAGAATAAACCGTTTGTCGCGGTTAATATTGCCGCCATTCCTTCCGAATTAATGGAGAGTGAATTATTCGGCCATGAGAAGGGAGCGTTTACGGGTGCCCATTCCAGGC
>CAZCRJ010000031.1:0-12708 GCA_964501015.1 uncultured Roseivirgaceae bacterium
AAATGATTGCCTATAAATTACACGTTTATTTGGCCGATGTAATTCGTTCAGTGGTCCGTGCAAGAGGTTTTACTAAAATTGCCTTCAGCGGAGGAGTATTTCAAAATGCTTTATTAGTAGATTTGATTACGGATCGATTAAGTGATCATGAAGTATTCTTTCATCAAGAACTTTCACCAAACGATGAAAATATCTCATTCGGACAACTTGCCCTGGCAACGCAAATGGTTTACAAATCAAGGGTGAAAAATAAAAGAACAGTAATCTCTAACCCCGTTTAGCTATGTGCCTTGCCATACCCGGAAGATTAGAAGCGATCACTAACCAACTCGATGAAACGTTTCGTTTCGGCCGAGTTTCGTTTGGGGGTATTATGAAAGAGGTAAACCTCTCCATGGTTCCGGAAGCAAAGGAAGGAGATTATGTATTGGTGCATGTTGGGGTTGCCATTGGTATAGTAGATGAAGATGAGGCAAAAAAAACATTTGAGTACATCCGCCAAATGGGTGAGTTGGATGAGCTGAACGATAACCAACTCTCCTCATGAAACACCTGACTGAATACAGAGACGAAGTTCTCACCCGGCAATTGCTGGAGCAGATCAAGTCGGTGGTAACAAAACCATGGACATTGATGGAAGTATGCGGAGGCCAGACCCACAGCCTCGTCAAGAATGGTATTTTAAAAATGTTACCAGAGCAGATTACCATGGTACACGGTCCCGGGTGTCCGGTGTGCGTAACGCCTATTCATATAATTGATGAAGCCATAGCGCTATCACAAAAGTCAAATGTGATCATGTGCTCATTTGGCGATATGCTTCGTGTACCAGGTACTAAAATTAGTTTACTCGAAGCAAAGGCTAAAGGCGCAGATGTACGCATGGTGTACTCTCCGCTGGAAGCCGTAAAAATTGCTCATGAGAATGCCGATAAAGAAGTGGTGTTTTTTGCCGTGGGCTTTGAAACCACAGCTCCCGCCAACGCGCTTTCCGTAGTACACGCAGCGAAACAAAATGTGAAGAACTACAGTATACTCACGTCTCATGTTTTGGTACCTCCGGCTATGGAGGCCATTCTTTCCGATCCGGAAACTTCCGTGAATGCTTTTCTGGCAGCCGGTCATGTATGCACCATCATGGGATATAATGAATATGATCCGATCGCTGAAAAATATAATGTGCCGATTGTAGTAACGGGCTTTGAACCGATTGACTTATTACAAGGCATTTACATGGCAGTAAAGCAATTGGAAAGCGGTGAGGCCAAAGTAGAGAATCAGTATATTCGGTATGTGCAACGCGAAGGAAATACACATGCCCGTCAAACCATCGATGAAGTTTTTGCTGTTTCCGACCGGGAATGGCGCGGTATAGGTACTATTCCGAATAGTGGGTGGGAAGTAAATGAAACGTACAGACAGTTCGATGCCAGGAATAAATTCAACCTGGTTGAAACCGCATCGGAAGACATCACCACGTGCATCGCTGGGGAAATCATGAAAGGAAAAAAGAAGCCATTTGATTGTCCGCATTTTGGAAAAGACTGCACGCCTGAACGACCATTGGGCTCTCCGATGGTTTCATCAGAAGGTGCCTGTGCCGCCTATTATCATTTTTCACAAGCCGAAGCGTTGCCATCGTGAGTCAGCTAAAACTTTCCGTCCAGTTAAATTGTCCGCTCCCCAAACTTGATTTTGATGTGATCACATTGGGGCATGGCAGCGGTGGTGTGTTAACGCACCGCTTACTCGACACAGGAGTATTCAATGTATTGAAAAATGATTTACTCAACGAGCAACACGATGGTGCCATTTTGAATTTTAATGGGCCCGTTGCGTTTACTACCGACAGCTATGTTATCACCCCGATTTTTTTTCCTGGAGGCAACATTGGAGAACTTGCTGTAAACGGATCAGTAAATGATTTGGCCATGTGCGGGGCCATTCCGGAATATCTTTCTTTAAGTTTTATTCTGGAAGAAGGTTTACGCATGGAGGAATTCTGGGAAGTATTGCTCGGCATTAAAAAGGCAAGCGAAGAAGCCGGTGTTCCCATTGTTACAGGGGATACGAAAGTAGTGGATAAAGGCAAGGGCGATAAAGTGTTTATCAACACTACTGGTCTGGGCCGACTTCATCCGAAAGCAAACATTCATGCCAACCGCGTTAAGCCGGGTGATAAAATCTTAGTAAGCGGACCAGTTGCACAACATGGCGTAGCAATACTTTCGGTTCGTCAGGGACTGGAATTTGAAACCACCATTACAAGCGATACCCAATCCCTGCACCGACAGGTATTGAAACTGTTGGATGCACTTGGAGAAGATGTGAAATTTCTACGCGATCCCACACGCGGAGGTGTGGCAACAGTATTGAATGAACTGGCCGCACAATCGGGCCATGGTGTTGAAATTATTCAAATAGATATTCCGGTAAGCGAACAGGTTGAAGGCGCCTGCGAATTATTGGGCCTTGATCCGCTGTATGTTGCCAACGAAGGAATTTTTATAGCAGTAGTATCGGAGCACAAAGCGAATGAAGCGCTAAGTATTCTAAAAAGCTTTGATATTTCCGCTTCTAGTATTGGAGAGGTTACTCAAGAGCATCCCCGACAAGTTGTTCAATACAGCCGCATTGGTGGCAGGCGTATAGTTAGCATGCTACCCGGTGAACAGTTGCCCAGAATTTGTTAAAAAAATTATTCCTTGCTACTCACAGGCAGCTCTACCTCTTCTCCCCAAATATATTTGTTAAACCATTGCCAGTTGTGACAGGTGGCAGCCAGACGCTCTTTGGGTTTAGTAATACCGTGACCAAATCCTTTGTATACGATAAGTTCAGCAGGAACATTTTTATCGCGAAGACCTTGCAGTAATTCATATGCATTGGGAATCGGTACGCGCTTGTCGAACTCACCGTGTTGAATCAACGTTGGCGTTTTAGCCTGGTTGATGTAGGTCATGGGTGATGTTTTGCGGTAGATTTCTTCATTATCCCATGGCGTGGCTTTTAAATACTGCCGTGTGAAAGGATGGATGTCGGTGTTAACATAGTAGGTCATCCAGTTGGAGATTCCCGCACCAACGGATGTTGCCTTGAATACATCGGATGAAGTGGTTAGAAAAGCAGAGATATAGCCCCCCTGGCTCCAGCCCATGCACCCCATTTTATTGGTGTCAATCATTCCCCGTGAATTCAAGTATTCGACTCCCGACAATACATCCCATGCATCGCCCACACCAAGGTTCTCCACATTAAGCGAGCGAAAGGCTTCACCATAACCGGCAGAGCCGCGGTAGTTTGGTCGTAACACAAGCGCACCCTTATCAAGCCATTGTAAAATGGGGTACACATATCCGGGCACAGGTTGGGGCGTATCAATTCCGGTGGGGCCGCCATGAACTACAACGAGGAGTGGATATTTTTTTGCAGGATCATAATTCTTTGGCTTATGCAGAACGCCTTCAATCACGGCACCATCTTTACTCTTCCATGACACGACTTCACTTTGTGCTGTTTTCCATTGAGCAATCTGCGCGGTCATGTCTGTAATCTTTTCAGGCTTTGGTGCAGCGGTTGACGAAACAAAAATTTCATTAAGCTGATCATTGCTTCGTGCGTTGATGGCAAAACGATCACCACTTTTAGAAAACGATGCACCCATAATTTGGTCAGGAGTGTTCAGGAATAAACTTGCCTCACCAGTTTTAGGATTGATCTTATACATCGGTCTCTTGGTTTTATTCCAGGCGATGAAATAGATGCCGGAAGTTCTCCAGGTCAAGCCCCCAATTTGTTCATCAAAATTTTTAGCAAGTTGCCGGGATGATTTTGTGTCAACAGCAATGGAAAATAATTTATTGTTCCGGTAATAATTTGAAGTGGTATCATTTAAACTGGTTGTATACAAGAGCTCCTTTGAATCGGGAGACCACTCCTGCGGATTATCATTGCCGATATTATGGACTAGTAAAGTAATGGCTTTGGTTGTTACGTCTACCAGTGAGATGTCTGACTTAAAGGAAGCATTGATAAGCGGATTTGGTTGATGACCGAACGCCACGTTTTTTCCATCCGGAGCGATTGATAAGGACGTTACTGTAAACTTACCCTCTGTAAGCCGTTGTGCTTTGGGCCACTCAATACACCCTGCCTTAAATTTCAATGAATCTACGGTTTCATGACACGGCATTTCTGACGGGAAAGGTTTGCCGGGATCAAAATCAAGCTGCCATAAATGGGAGAGGCTGAAATCTTTGTCATCCGTTTCAAAAGCACCATATCGTTTTTCAATTTCCTTTTTATTTTTTTCAGGCTTTTCAGGTTTTAGAAAAATGAATTTTGTGCCGGAAGGATGCCATTCGAAATCGCTGATGCTTTCCTCTTCGTTGGAGATTTGTTTCGCCTCACCACCATCGACATAAATAACATGAATCTGAGTTTTACTTCCCCGATCGGCTAAAAAGGCAATCCACTTTCCATCTGGTGACCATTCCGGGCTGGTGCTGCTCCCCTTTGGGGTATTGGTAAGCTGAAAAGGTTTTTGCCCGTTTTTGGAGAGCCAGATTTCAGTGTCGTAGCGGTTATCGGTCCAATCGGTGGTTTGCACAGTATAGGCTATGTTTTTACCATCTGGCGAAAGGGTTACCGTTCCGGTACCGCGGAGAGCGATCACCTGTTCAAATGAAGGCACATGCTGAGCAGAAGATAAAATTGACAGGCAGATCAGCAGGATAGTTACTGGAATTTTCATGTTTTTGGAATTGGGATACTCAAGGTAACAAGGATTAACCATCCGAGAAAGTCTTGGTGTTCGGGGAGATTGGACAAGGGGCATAATTAACTGCCCCAGTCAGTTTTACTGAATTCAAGATTTTTTCCGGTTGAGCCACAATTGCCCGTTCAAATCTTTTGCTGTCAAAATAATCTTTATGTAAATTAGGTATTCTTTACCCTATTTATGCCACGCTTTTTGCTTTCTCTTACCCTTATTATGGGGGCATGCAGTATTGTTGAAGATACAGACATTACTACTGAAGAAGCATTACGAAGTCTAAAACTTCAATCGATTACCATCAACCAAACGCTCAACAGTGGCAATTCAGTTAAAACTGCCTCGGTCATTGATGAAGCCGTTGACTTCAGTTCAGCGCTAGGTCAGATTAAAAGACGGTTGCGCATTGCGTGGCCTGCCGTTGACGCTAATTCAAAATTCAAATTTCACAGCGGGGTAACCTCAAACATTGAAATACTGCTTTTGTTTGGTTCAGACACCCAAATCCGGTATGCATATGTAAACAGTGGAGAGAAAAACTATGAGCGGTATTTTTTCGACTATGACGCCTCCGGAAAAATCAAAAGTATTGTTTCTGGCATTGCTCAAGACGCAATTAATTTTATTAGCACTTACGATCAGTTTGATCCGCCCGGAGGTTTTTTGTCCATTCGCAGTGGTGCCGATCCGATGAAGCGAGGTGTGCTGGGGGAAAATCCTCTGTATGTGAATGACTGCACCTATAAAGTGTTGTATCGCTATAACTGGAATCCCGTTACTGAAACATTTGGCGGGACCAAGCAATACAATTATTGTGATAAGGACAATTTTTACATTGACCCTTCCGGACAATCAACCGTCTTCTATGCTATCGGAGACATCGTGATGGATCAGGTGTACATCGGCAACCGGAGAACATCTTCGGATGGAGTCTGTTGTAATGACACATACTACTTTCACCCATACTTATTTATTCCCATTGATTATCGGTACCGGGTAATGTTTGCACCCGATTGGTGGGTGGAGAGTGACGTGTTTTCACCGGGCAAAGATGAAAGCGTACAATTGAAGTTTGCGTATGACAATTAGCAGAATAATCATCATTTTGATTATTGCCTGGACTTCATTTACTGTACAGGCACAACTACCCTCCTTGGATGTACAGTTGAAGACTGGGCTCTCTATCATTGACGATATGCGCGATCCTCATCAAAACCTGTATGAATATATTTCACCAGTATGGATGGGCGAATTGAACTGGAACATTTCCCAATATGTGGCGCTTGGCGGATTTGTGAGTCAAGGTTTAGGTGGAGCAACAGAATTTATTGGTGAATACGGAAGTGGCAACGTGAAGTATAGTTCCCAACACCTGACCTATGGCGGTAAGCTGCGGATATCAACAGGACGGATGCCCCGCTTCCGCCCATTTGGAGAAATCAGTTATGGGAAATTTGAGATGTACATTGATTATGATACCTATCGATTGGCATCCTCATCCAATTTTTTTGGCTGGTCGCTGGGCCTCATGATCCGGTTAAGCAGTAGGCTTTACCTGGTCATTCCACAGTTTTCGTTCAGGCAGAGATCCGATACCTTTTTTTTCGAAGTTCCCAGCGATCATTTGACGGGCGATTATCCACCACTTATCGATATAACCGGTGGGCTGAGTTATAATTTGGGTAAGAAGAAATAAATGTATGAAGCAGCTTCTCTTCTTATTGGTGATGAGTTGTGGAATTGCCGTTGCGCAGGATGTTCAACGCGTAAGCATCGGGGTTAAAGGCGCAACAGCTATAGGCTTCTCACCCGATAATCAATACCTGCTCATTGCCAGGGGAAACAAGCCGCAACTTTATCACGCGGGTAACGATACACGCATCAAAGAATTCATTGCTGAGCATACCCGCGATATCCTGAATATTGCATTTAACCGTGCGGGAAATTTACTACTGACGGCCAGTGCCGATAAAACGGTTAAGCTTTGGCAGGTTCCGGAAGGCACTATTCTCAACACGTACAACGGTCTTCCGGAACCCGTAATCGGAGTTCATTTCGGAGAAGGCGAGAAAACTATTCTGGCCATTGGTGAAGGAGGAACATTAGCTTCATGGGAACGTTCTTCAGGAAAGTTAATATTCACCAAAAAAGATTTTGAAAAACCGGTTCGTGCGTTCGATGTAACGCAGGATGGGAAATATATTGCTGCCGGTGGAGCCGATCGGGTAATTCATATTTATGATGCCTCAACCGGTTATCTGGTAAAGAAGTTGGAGGGACACAAAGGATGGATACGATCACTGGCTTTTTCACCCGATGGAAAAACCCTTGCATCAGGAAGTGATGACAAGATGGTATTTATATGGGATGTAGCGAATGGAGAGAAAGCCAGGGAGTTGCCACAGAAAGGATGGATATATGATTTGGAGTTTAGCAGCGATGGAAAATATCTGGGTATGGCATTGGAGAAAAATGCCATTCATTTCTACACACTATCAACTGGTTTATTGTCCTTAAAACTTGAGGATTTCAAGGCACCGGTTGTGAAGATTGCAATGAGCCCTAATGGAAGACAGGTGTCTGGCGTGGAAGAGTTCGGAACTGAAGTAACGCTTTCGACTATTGCATCGCTCAATATTGTTCCGGTTGTTTTTCATAAAGACGAAAAAGACACTTCGGCACCATTGGTATTAATAGCAAATCCCCCGAATATCATCGACAATAGGGTAGTTCTGTATACTGATTTGATCGATATGAGAGGTGTTGTGTCAGATGAGAGCGGCATTTACTCTTTAAAAATTAATGGATTAGAAACACCAGTCAGGCAAAACGGAAACTTCATCATCAATATTCCATTGGCCTTGGGCGATAACTTCATCACTATGGAGGTAACCGATGTAAACGACAACATCGCGTTAAAAAAATTTATTATCGTCCGAAAGAATCCAGATGGGGAGCCGTACATCGGTATAAAAGCCACGAATCATCTTTTTGTAGTGGGCATTGACAATTATCAGCATTGGCCTCATCTTAACAATGCTGTTAAAGACGCGAATGATCTTGTTTCGGTTATGTTGAATACGTACACATTTGATTTCTCCAATGTCACTATTATTCGCGATGAACAGGCAACACGAAATACTATATACAATGGCCTGCGCAGTCTGATTGAAAAGGTAGGATCAAAAGATAACCTGATTGTTTATTTTTCAGGACACGGTCATTTTGATCCTGTTTTAAATGAGGGATATTGGATTCCCATTGAAGCAAATCCCAATTCAACAGGCGAGTACATTTCCAATTCTGATATTCTGAAAATTCTTGGTGCAATAAATTCGCAGCACACATTTCTCATTGCTGATGCATGCTTCTCCGGAGCACTTTTTACAGACTCCAGAAGAGGCTATACAGAACAAGTAGAAAAATTCCGATCGCGCTGGGGCCTTGCTTCCGGAAGACTGGAAACGGTTTCAGATGGCGAGGCGGGAACCAATAGTCCGTTTGCCAGGCGCCTCCTTCAATTCCTGAAGGAAAATGAGAAGGAAAAATTTCCGGTTTCTGAATTGATTCAATATGTCAAAACACAGGTAGCCGAGGACACCAACCAAACACCGATTGGCAATCCACTTAAGGCGTTAGGGGATGAAGGCGGAGAAATGGTTTTTTACAAAAGATCGAACTAGGCACCTCTAACCGAGATAGCTAACCCACATTGTAATACTGTAATTCCAGCGATTTCTCCCATAACATGTGTTGATTTACGCTGCATGCATAATATTTTTGCCATTTAGTATGCGCGCATACCATATTTTTATTATTTTCACCATCTCAATCGATTACATGCGCAAGGAAGAAACCATAGACTATCATATTCGCTCGGCCTGGTTAGCCATTGCCCGCATGTATAACCAGCAGGCGGCAAGGCATAATGCCACCATGTCTGAGGGTTTTGTGCTGTTGAACATTGATGAGGAAGGAACACCGGCCACGAAAATTGCACCACTCATGGGTTTGGAGCCCAGAAGCCTGACGCGTTTGTTGAAGTCGATGGAAGAGCGCGGAGCGATCTACCGTAAAGTGGACGATACCGATAAGCGTTCTGTTCGTATCTTCTTAACCGAAGAAGGAAAGAATGCACGTGCACGTTCGCGTGATACGGTGTTGAGATTTAATGAAGCTATCCGCGAAGAAATTTCAGAGGATAAACTGAATGTCTTTTTCGATGTGATTCAAAACATTAGCAAGATTATCGAACGAAATAATATTTACGAACAAACATATAGTTAGTCGTTGTTGGTTGTTCGTTATTCGGAAAGATTAATAGCGAACAACCAGTAACGATCAACGATCAACTAACAATAAAATATGAAACGATTTATCCGCAAAGTTGCCGTTCTAGGTTCAGGCGTAATGGGCTCTTCCATCGCGTGTCACTTCGCAAACATTGGATGTGAGGTATTGTTACTCGACATCGCCCCGAAGGAACTTACCGATGAAGAAAAAGCAAAAGGACTTACACTGGATAACAAGTTAGTGAAGAACAGAATTGTTCAGTCATCCTTTGATAAGTGCATCAAGTCTTCACCCGGTCCGATTTATAGTAAGAAATTTATTTCACGGATTTCGCTGGGCAATTTTGATGATGATCTTGCGAAAATTAAAAACTACGACTGGACGATTGAAGTGGTGGTTGAAAATCTCGATATCAAGAAGAAAGTTTATGAGCAGGTAGAGAAATACAGAACGCCTGGAACACTGATTACCTCCAACACGTCAGGCATTCCCATCCACCTGATGGCCGAAGGCAGGAGTGATGATTTTAAGAAGCATTTTGCCGGCACTCACTTCTTCAATCCGCCCCGTTACCTGAAATTATTTGAAGTTATACCCACTCCGCACACCCATCCTGAAATAACGGATTTCTTACTCCATTATGGGGATCTGTACCTGGGTAAAACTTCTGTGCTGTGTAAAGACACCCCTGCTTTCATTGGAAACCGGGTAGGTGTATGGGGTCTGCTAAAGGTGATCGACTCCATGCAGAAATATGACCTCAACGTAGATGAAATCGACAAGCTAACCGGCCCGGTAATTGGTCGCCCGAAGTCGGCAACCTTCAGAACTTCTGATGTTGTTGGACTGGATACACTCGTGAAAGTTGCGAACAATTTATATGCAGGATTACCCAATGATGAAGGTCGTGAAATATTTAAGTTGCCCGATGTTGTAAATAAACTTGATGAGAATAAATGGCTCGGAGATAAGACCGGTCAGGGCTTCTACAAAAAATCAAAAGACGCTAAAGGAAAAACTGAAATTCTTACACTCGATTTAAAAACACTCGAGTACAAGCCGAAGGCAAAAGCAAAATTTGCAACACTTGAAACGACCAAGACGATCGACAACTTAAGAGATCGTTTCAAAGTTTTGTTAGCGGGTAAAGACAAAGCCGGTGATTTTTATCGCGATTGTTTTTATGGATTGTTTCAATATGCATCGAACCGCATACCAGAAATAAGCGATGAACTTTTCAGAATTGATGATGCCGTATGTGCGGGCTTCGGCTGGGAACTCGGGCCGTTTGATACTTGGGATGCACTCGGTGTAGAGAAAACTGTTCAGGCCATGGAAGGTTTGAACTACAAACCTGCGCAATGGGTGTACGACATGCTGGCCGGTGGAAATAAGTCTTTCTATAAAGTAGAAGACGGTCAGCGCAAGTATTACGATATCCCATCCAAATCCTATAAGGTAATTTCTGGCAAGGAGGCTTTCATCATTCTTGAAAATCTTAGCGATAAAGTGGTTTGGAAAAATGCTGAGAGCAAAGTCACTGATTTGGGCGATGGTGTAATCAACTTTTCGTGGAACAGCAAGAGCTATACGCTGGGAACATCCGTAATTGAAGGATTGAATAAGGCCATTGATATGGCTGAAAAGGATTATCGTGGATTGGTAGTAGGTCACCAAGGCCCTGATTTCTCTTTAGGCGCCAATTTGGGCATGGTGTTCATGTATGCGATTGAGCAGGATTATGACGAAATAGACTTTATGGTACGTGCATTTCAGCAATCGGTAATGCGCCTGCGCTATTCAACAATTCCTGTTGTTGTGGCCCCTCAGGGCCGTACGTTGGGTGGAGGTTGCGAAATGACCATGCATGCCGATATCGCGGTAGCTGCTGCCGAAACCTACATTGGATTGGTGGAAGTGGGAGTTGGTTTGATCCCCGGAGGAGGCGGAACAAAGGAATTTACGAAGCGTGTAAGCGACCGTTTTCTGGAAGGGGATACGGAAATGAATGCCCTGCAGGCTGCATTTATGAACATCGCCACAGCAAAGGTGGCTTTATCTGCCGAAGAGGCTCGTGAAATGGGTGTGTTGCGCGCACAAGACCGAATCACCATTAATAAAGACAGACAAATTCTTGATGGGAAGTCAGCGGTACTAGAATTGGCTGAGACCGGTTATACTATGCCGATCCAAGCGCGAAATATTAAAGTGTTAGGACGAGCAGGCATGGCCCTGTTTGCTGCCGGGGTAAACGGTATGAAGATGGGCGGATATATTTCTGATCATGATATGAAAATCGCGATGAAGATCGCCAACATTATGTGTGGTGGAGATTTAACTTCTCCGCAAGAAGTCAGTGAACAATATCTATTGGATCTGGAGCGTGAAGCATTTGTTTCGCTTTGCGGTGAGCGAAAGACATTTGAGATAATACAAAGCATTTTAACTGGAGTAAAACCGTTACGTAATTAAAAATCGTTGATCGTTGGTGGTTATTCGTTCTTCGATTAGACCAACCAATGAATTTGACGAACAACCAATAACGAACAACTAACAACGAGCAGTCATCGAACAACTAATAACGAACATATGGACGCATACATCGTAGCAGGTTTCAGAACCGGAGTAGGAAAAGCAAAAAAAGGAGGCTTTCGTTTTGTAAGGCCCGATGATTTGGCAGCAGATGTTATTAAGCATCTTGTTAAATCCGTTCCCGGGTTGGAGAACAACATGATCGATGATTTGATTGTGGGTAATGCTGTTCCGGAAGCCGAACAAGGTATGCAGATGGGAAGAATGATTTCGCTGCTTGCGCTCGGTATTGATACACCCGGTATGATTGTGAATCGCTATTGTGGATCAGGCGTGGAGACAATAGCCATTGCAAGTCAGCGCATTCAGGCAGGCATGGCTGATATTATCATTGCCGGAGGAACGGAATCTATGTCGTTAGTGCCAACAATGGGTATTAAGACAGCGCTCAACTATAAAATCGCAACAGAGAACCCTGCATACTATACCAGCATGGGGTTAACAGCGGAAGAAGTTTCCAAGCAATTTGGAATCTCGCGCGAAGATCAGGATCAGTTCTCGTACGAATCGCACATGAAAGCTGCTGCCGCTTGGAAAGCAGGAAAGTTTAAAGACGAAGTAGTTCCCATCACCGTGAAAGAAGTGTATGTAGACGAGAACATGAAAAAGAAAACCCGCGAGTTTGTAGTGGCTACTGATGAAGGTATCCGGGCAGACACCACGCTAGAGGGTTTGTCAAAATTGAAGCCTGTTTTTGCTATAGGCGGAACGGTAACAGCGGGTAATGCTTCCCAAACATCTGATGGCGCTGCTTTTGTATTAGTGATGAGTGAGCGCATGGTAAAGCAGTTAAACGTAAAGCCGATTGCGCGCATGGTAAGTTATGCTGCAGCCGGTGTTGATCCACGCATTATGGGCATTGGGCCAGTAGCGGCCATACCGAAAGCATTGAAACTTGCGGGACTAAAATTAGACGACATTGATCTGATTGAACTCAATGAAGCGTTTGCCTCTCAATCACTAGCGGTAGTAAAAGAATTAGGCATCGATCGAAAGAAATTAAATGTGAATGGAGGCGCCATCGCTGTAGGCCATCCCTTGGGATCATC
>CAZCRJ010000032.1:0-6503 GCA_964501015.1 uncultured Roseivirgaceae bacterium
TTCATACTCGTTCCGGTTAACGCAAAATGACGAACAGGTAATGCTGGGAGAAAAAGCAGAATATGAAGCTCGCAGCCGGAGATGTTTTGTTGAGGGAATGAAGGATCGAACGAAAGCCTGATGCACAGCCGGTTCATTTTTGTAAGTGTATTTTTTGTTCTTGTTGCCGGTTCATTATCAGGTATAATGAGCCGGGCTCAGGAAATTCCGCTAGGCACCTGGCGAACACACAATTCCTATTCAAGTATTCATTCGGTTGCCATTAGTCCCTCCTACGTTTACGCAGCATCGGCCAACGGACTTGTTGTGGTTGATCGCTCAGCTAATGAGCTAAAGGCATTGACTAAACTTGATGGTTTAAGTGAGGTTGACATTACTGACGTTGTCTATGATCAACCGCGCAACCAGGTGCTGGTGAGTTATGCTGATGGCACCCTGGATATTATTCGGCAACAAGAGATCATACAGTATACAAGATTGAAAGACTCACCCACAATACCGGGGTCAAAAAGAATCAATCGCATGACCATACGCCAGGGCCTTGCTTATCTATCGACAGACTATGGTGTTGTTGTGTTCGATCTTGTGCAACTTGAGGTTAAAGAAACCTGGCGCGACCTTGGTCCACAGGGACAAACATTGCGCATCCTTGAAAGTACTTTTCTTCAAGACAGCATTTTTCTGGCCACAGGCAATGGTGTGATAGCCGGAAACATTTCCAGTAACCTGCTTGATTTCGCCAATTGGAAGCGCTTCAACAATGGAGCTTTTAACGCACCAATAAACTCAATCACTGTTTTTAATGACAAGGTCTATACCGTTATTAATGATGCAGGATTGTATGCCTACGAATCCGGAATATGGTCACTGATAAATTTTTCCGGATCCGCCTTTAACCGACTTGGTACCGGAAGCCAACTCTATGTTACGGAGAATTCAACACTCTGGAAACTCAATTCAGCGGGTGTTTTTTCGAAGATAGAATCAGATAAAATAACGCAGCCATTTTATGCAGCTGAAGATGGAAGCGGAAAGTTATGGATTGCGGATTTACGTAACGGATTAGTTTCTGACAGATCCGGAACCTTTGAGAACTATATCCCCAATGGCCCAACTTTTTATGGCAGCTTCCGGCTTAGGAACAACAATAAGAAAATGTACGCTGTATCCGGTGGCTATACATCCGCATACACTCCTGCAGGAAAATCTGAACAGGTAAATTATTTTACTTCAGGAGTATGGCAAACTGATGCCAGTCTGATCCAACAGGATGTAACCGACATTGCATTTGCAGGAACCAAAACGTTTGTCTCCACCTTTGGCAGCGGACTTCAGGTTATTGATAATGGCGCATCACTACTTTTCACAAATGTCAATAGTCCATTATCTACCAATCGGATTACTTCGATGGCATCCTCATCTGAGGGAATATGGGTAACGAATTATGGCGCTATCCAATCCCTTCATCTTTTAAAGAATGATAACACATGGCAAAGTTTTTCCTTTCCGGGTTCGGTTACGCAATACCCAACTCAGCTTGTTGTTGATGATCTTAACCAGGTTTGGATGGCCCTGAATCCTGCACAGGGTGGAGGGCTGTTAGTGTTTAATCGCGAACGAAATCAACACGTATACCTGAATGAAGGTACGGGTACAGGAGCACTGCCCTCACGTTCAGTTTATGCCCTGGCTGTTGACCGAGATGGACAGGTATGGGTAGGCACGGCCGCTGGTGTAGCGTATTTCCCCAATCCATCCCAGGTATTTGCATCCAGTGTTAATGCTGTTAAACCAATCTTTAATGGAAGATTTTTATTGCGGGATGAAACAGTCACAGCAATAGCTGTTGATGGAGGAAACAGGAAGTGGATGGGAACACAACGTGGTGTTTGGCTATTCGATTCATTTGGTGAAAAACAGGTGTACAATTTTAATACAACCAACAGCCCGGTGCTTTCTGATGTGTTTGTTGACATTGAGATAGAACCAACGACCGGAGAAGTGTTTTTTGGAACCGACAAAGGAATCGTTTCGTATCGTGCAGATGCCACCGAAGCACACGCTGATTTAAGTGGTGTTAAAATTTTTCCTAATCCGGTACTGGCTACATTTACCGGTGAGGTAAGTATATCCGGGTTAGCCATAGACGCCCGTGTAAAAGTCACTGATATTTCGGGAAGGCTGATTTGGCAAACGGAGGCAAATGGAGGAACTGCAACCTGGAATGTGCGTGATTATAACGGAAGGCGCGCCTCAACAGGTATGTACCTGGTCATTGCCGTTTCGCGCGATGCATCCGAAAGCATAGTCGGGAAAATTGCAGTGATCAATTGATTTCTGCTGATCGAAGTATTTCATTATGTTACATAAAACACAGGGTATCGTTTTCCGCTTCACCAAATATGGAGACACCTCCATCATTGTAAATGTGTTTACCGAGCAGTTTGGGTTGCAGGGCTATATCGTGAATGGGGTACGTAGTGCTTCGGCCAGGGGAAAGATCGCCCTCTATCAGCCACTTACATTATTGGATATGGTTG
Organism: uncultured Roseivirgaceae bacterium; assembly: GCA_964501015.1. Classification (GTDB taxonomy): domain Bacteria; phylum Bacteroidota; class Bacteroidia; order Cytophagales; family Cyclobacteriaceae; genus UBA2336. Next base: position 2,541 of record CAZCRJ010000032.1, read on the forward strand.
TGTATTATAAGGAGAATTCGAGCGTTAAACGGATTAAGGAAGTGAAGTGCCTGCATCAGTATCACTCGTTATATTCAGATGTTAGAAAGTCAACAATAGCTATGTTCCTTACGGAGTTGTTGAATAAAACGGTTAAGGATGAAAGTCATGCCCAGGTGTTGTATGCCTTTATTTCTTCTTCACTAGTAACGTTGGATGATGCAGTTAGCAATGTTGAAAATTTTCACTTGATTTTTTTGGTTAAGCTAAGCCGGTTACTGGGGCATGGCGTGCATACTGTTCAGGACTTGATGTCGGTGCGTTTGGCAAGCAGGGAACTGGAAGAAAAAGTTGACACACTTTTAACAGCAGCGTATGAAACGGATCTGAAGCTGAACAACATCCAGCGAAGAGAAACACTGGAGATATTGCTGCGTTTTTATGCAGATCACCTTGACTCGATCGGAGAATTCAAATCGATACAAGTTTTAAAGGAAGTATTGAGTTGAGCATGCATTCATACCACTTTTTGGGCAAGAGTATAATCAAAGTTTTTTAGCTTTGTTCATGACCTCAGCATTTGATCAAATCGTTTCAACACGATACCACATCTATAATAGTCTATTCCTGAACCTTCCGTTCAATGATATATACCGCACCGGCACCTTACTGCCGTTAGTTCAGCAATATGCCGTAGAGGGTTTTGATAATGGAAAAGATCCGCAAGATATTATTACCAAGTTCTTCAACGACTTTGCTCCCAATGCAACCCATGAAGAGCAATTCAAGCTGTTGTTTAATTTCATTCAGTATACTGAGCGGCAGGTTGTGTTGTTTGATTCGGTTGAAGATGCAGCCTTTGATCGGGTGAATGATATCAAGGGAAAGGGCACAGTGTCGGCATTGTTGCTGCGGGCCGCTTCGTCTGAACGCAGGAATAAGCTGCTGGGAAAGCTAAACAATTTCAGTGTGCGGGTGGTGCTCACGGCTCACCCAACCCAGTTTTATCCAGGCAATGTACTGGCCATTAGCAATGACCTTGAGACGGCAATTCGTAAAGATGATCTTCCTGTTATTAACCAGCTGTTACAACAACTTGGAAAGACGGCCATCATTAATCGAGAAAAACCAACGCCATTTGATGAGGCGGTGAGTTTGTGTTGGTACCTCGAGAATGTTTTTTATCATGCTGTTCCACCCATTGTCACTGACCTCATGAGGCATTTCCAGCTTAGCGCTGAAGAGTGGGCAAACTTTAACCTTTTCCGTATTGGCTTTTGGCCGGGCGGTGATCGCGATGGTAATCCATTTGTTACTTATGATATTACCCTTCAGGTTGCCGCGCGACTGAAGGAAACCATATTGAAATGTTATCACCGCGACTTACGCATGCTCAGACGCAGGCTTACGTTCCGCGGAGTAGATCAACTGGTGATTGAAGTGGAGCGTAACGTTTATTTAGCCATCTATTATCCGGGGAAGGGTTATAAACGCGCTGATGAGTTGCTGACTGATCTTCAAAAAATCAGAACAATATTGATTGAAGAACACAGCAACTTGTTCCTGGAGCTGCTTGATTCATTTATTGTCAAGGTTAAGATGTTCGGATTTTACTTTGCCAGCATGGACATCCGACAAGACAGCCGGAAGCATGAGCAAGTATGGAACGTCTTACTGGCCAAACAAAAGGTTAAGCACTTTGAAAAACTTTCGGAAGATAAGCAGATTGATGCCTTGCTGAAACTGGATTTTAAGCCAAATGCCCTTACGATTAAAGATCCCTTTGTTCGTGAACTGATCAGCTCCGTGTATGCAATTGAAACGATTCAACAGCAAAATGGTGAAGCCGGATGTCATCGCTATGTCATCAGTAATTGCAGGTCTGCATTGGATGTGGTAAAGGTATTTCAGCTTACGCGATTGGCACTTGGCAAAAAGCGAATGGCTTTGGATATTATTCCATTATTTGAATCTATCGATGACCTTGCACGCGCTTCGGATGTGATGAAGAAGTTGTACGAACTTCCAGCTTACAAAAAACATCTTTCTCAGCGCAACAATAAGCAAACCATAATGTTGGGCTTTTCTGATGGGACAAAGGATGGCGGCTATCTGCGTGCCAACTGGTCCATCTTCCGTGCCAAGGAGAACCTTACCCGCATTTCGCGGGAGTATGGAATTACGGTAGTGTTTTTTGATGGACGAGGCGGACCTCCTGCCCGTGGCGGTGGCAACACACATGACTTTTATGCATCTCTGGGCAACTCTATTGAAGACCATGAAGTACAACTTACCGTCCAGGGGCAAACCATCAGTTCAAATTTTGGTCAGGTAATATCGTGCCGCTACAATCTTGAGCAATTGTTATCGGCCGGCATTGAACAAGATGTATTTGGAGAGGAGTCACAGGATTTGACTTCGGAGGACAAGGCACTCATTGATACATTAGCCGAAGCAGGATATACAGCATACCTTGGGCTAAAGCTTCATCCAAAATTTGTCCCCTACCTGGAAAAGATGACACCCCTTCCGTTCTTTGGGGAATCGAATATTGGTTCAAGGCCGGTTAAGCGAAATGCTTCTGATGCATTGAAGTTTGAAGATCTGCGGGCCATTCCATTTGTTGGTGCGTGGGCGCAGATGAAGCAAAACATTCCAGGATTTTATGGAGTTGGATCCGCACTGGAAGAAATGAACAAGCGTGAGGAGTTTAGTAAGGTACAGGAATTGTATTCGCGATCTCTTTTTTTCCGCACTTTATTGGCAAACAGTATGATGTCGCTCACCAAAACCTATTACCCGGCAACACATTACCTGGAGCGAGACCGGGAATTTGGTAACTTCTGGAAGTTGATGTTTAAGGAGTATCAATTGTCGCGCGAGCAGATTTTACGGGTTACCGGACAAGATGAATTAATGAAGACTAACCCCCTAAACCGTGACTCAATAAAACTCCGTGAACGCATTGTGATGCCCTTGATTGCCATTCAGCAATTTGCTTTGCAACGCCTGCGCAATAAGGAGGATAAAAAGTTTACACGCAAATACCAGAAGCTTGTACTACGGTGCATGTTTGGAATAATCAATGCAGCCAGAAATTCAGCATAGCACTTCCACTGACGGAGAAAATGGGGAATTAATTCCGCGTTGTCCCAGTAGATAGTGAGGTTGGGTTCCCTCTAGTCTTGGTTAGTTACATGACATTCCCTAATTTCAGTAAAATATTCTGCAATGAAAATTTATACCACCCGCGTCATTGTTTGTCTTGTGCTGGCTGCACTACTCTTTGATTCTTGTTCTTCCGGTAAAAAATCCTACGTTCGTGGCAATTATTATGATGCGGTTATAACCTCAACAAACAGGTTACGCAGAGATCCAAATCATACTAAGTCTGAACAAACGTTGCGCGAAGCCTACCCGTTGGCTGTGGCCTATTATGATGATCGTGCAAAAGCGGCCATTGCTACAAATGCTGAATTTAAATGGTCAGCGGTTGTAGATGCATACAAGACCATCAATGTAATGTATGATGAAATCAGGCGGTCGCCCGGAGCCTTAAAAGTAATTCCAAAGCCAGTTAATTATTACGACAAATTAGCGGATGCAAAGCAGCAGGCGGCTGAAGAGAATTATAGAGCCGGTGTAATGGCCCTATCCCTGAGTACACGCGAACGAGCAAAAGACGCGTATCGTTACTTTAGAGTTGCAGAAGGATTCGTGCCCAACTATAAGGATGTAAACGATATGTTGGAAGCCGCACTATGGGCGGCTACTGTTAAAGTGGTGATGGAACCCATACCCGTGCAGGCGCGCAACATCAGTGTAAGTGCTGAATTCTTTGATAATAAGGTTTCGGAATACTTGCATTCGGTTTCCATTAATGAGTTTGTAAAATTTTATACACGAGTTGAAGCCCAGACATTGAACCTTATTCCGGATCATGTCATCAAAATTGCATTTGATGATTTTGCTGTCGGGCAGATT
>CAZCRJ010000032.1:6513-12676 GCA_964501015.1 uncultured Roseivirgaceae bacterium
ATTGTTTTTGTTGATTTTTTTGTATGAAAAAGAATATGCATTGGCAAAGGACAGTATAATTATGGCTACTTATGTAACTTCTGTGACACCGGGTATAAAATCAGGGGATGGATTGGTTGATGTATCCGACAAGCGTGAGGACATGAAGGATGTTGGAGGTGGTGAAGTGACCGAAAAGAAAGAAGAGCCGAAGACAGGGGATAAGGAGGAGCAGAAAGAAGTGCCTGTGGAAGAAGTGAAGGAAGAAAAGAAGGATACACCATCGGATGAAAAGAAAGAGGACAAGGAAATTGATCCTACTGAAGACACCTTTGGTGAAGAGATTAGCGAAAAAGATCGTGTAACCGTATGTCATCTCCCTCCCGGCAATCCTGAAGGAAGGCATTCATTAATAATCTCAAAGAATGCCCTTGCTGCGCACCTGGCGCATGGCGATGTGCTTGGCTCCTGCGAAGCTCAGACACCAAAGGGTAAAGGTCTCTCAAAAGGGAATGGAGGACCACAATCGGTTATGAATGATACGGAATATACCTTCACCTCACTAAATTTATTGCAGCTCGATGATACGGTAAAAATATACGGTACTGTAAAGGCTACCTACCTTTACTCTCGTAAAACAACTACGTCAAAAGGAACCATTAATTTTCAAATCACGGAAGTTCCCACCAACCGAATACTGTCTGTCGAAAAAATGCCAGGCGAGCATGTATGGATATCGGAGTGGGCAACTTTTAATGGCGATGAACGCGCATTATCACCACGACAACTTGAAATCAGCAAACAACGTGAACAAGTGCCACCACCTCCTCAAGAGTTATTTATAGAATTTACACGGCCAATCTTTGATCAGCTGATTACCAGAATTCGTGAATTTTATAAAAATTACTGATCGTCATTGAAGTAAAGTCCAACTTTGCATCAGTGGGCAAAGATTTCTTCCGGATGGGTAAAGGCTTTGAACTCTATGGGATTTCCGCTGAAGTCAAGAACAAACATAGTTAATTGTTCGCCTTTTTGTCCCGCGTAGCGAAGTAATGGTTTAATGACAAACGTGATGTTTGCATTTTCCAGTCTGGATTGTATCTCTTTAAATTTAGTTATCGGTAAAATACATCCGAAGTGGGGCATGGGAACAGGAGTCCCATCGACTTTGCCACTGTACTCCGGCTCCAGAACAATTTCACGAACATGAGCGGAAAGCTGGTGACCAAAGAAATCGAAATCAATCCATTGTTCGGTTGATCGTCCTTCCGCACAGCCGAGTAAATTCATATAAAAGGCCCGTGTTGAAGCGATGTCTTTAACAGTAAAGGCAAGATGAAACGGATGCATTGTCTTAGTGTGTTTCGTACTTGAGTTTAATGGTAATCGTAGCGGTCTTTCTTTTTGATGTTGTGTTAAAGGATCCTCCCCATGAGAAATCTTCTGATGAGTTTTGTGCAACAATCTGAAAAACTCCCATTTCAGCATTTTTAAGTCGCCCAACTTTACTGCCAGCGTTTTCAGCAATTTTCATTGCCCGTGTATTGGCATCTTTAGTAGCTTCTGCAATCATTTCAATTTTAAGTTCTGCTAATTTAGTATAGTAGTATTGTGGCATGTTGGAATAAAATTCAATACCCGAATTGATCAGTTCACTTACCTGTCTGGAAATTCCTTCCACTTTATCCACTTCATTCGATTCTAGTTGAACATTTTGGTGGAGGCGGTAGCCGGTAAAAACTGATTTTGTTCTGTTTCCATTATTATCAAACTGAAGATCAAACTCTTGATTAATATCGACTGCCGAAAAGACAATATTTTCAGCCTCTATGCCTTTGGAAACGAGGTAACGCTTTATGTCTTCCCTGTCTTTATCCAAAGCCGCATAGGCATCTTTCAGGGTTTCACTTTTCCTGAAAAATGATCCGCTCCATACGATCAGATCGGAAACAAAATCTTTACTTCCCAGGCCTGTTACAGAAATGGAGTTACTTGTAGTGTTTCTGTTTTTAAAGGCACTAGCAAAAGTAAAAGCTGTTATGATTATAGCTAATGCGATGATGATACTGTTTAAATAGGTCTTCATAAAGTGGTCGTATTGGGGAAATGGTTTGTAAAGGTATGGCAGTTGTTGGTAACGAAATAGCTATGAGTTAAGTATTTGGAATTGTTTGGCAGACAGAAGTTTATCTTTAAGCTGGATCGGGGGCCTACTATGTAGTTGATCTGGGACCATGATAGATCTCGTACTGCAGTAGGATTGCAATAGTAGGCCAGTGGTTTGTCAGTTAGGACAGCCGCTTCGCCACCTCATCCCAGTTTACCACATTCCACCAGTTGGCAACATATTCATTGCGCTTGTTCTGATACTTTAAATAATAAGCATGCTCCCAGACATCAAGCGCCAGCAACGGTGTGCCCCTTAGTTCTGCAATATCCATCAGTGGATTATCCTGATTGGGTGTAGAGCCGATGGTAAGCTTTCCATTACTGTTTATTAGCCATGCCCACCCGGAACCAAAACGTGTCATGGCGGCAGCTGTAAATTGCTCTTTAAACGTATCGAAGGAACCGAAGGCTCCTGTAATGGCCTCACCAATTTTACCTGAAGGGACTCCGCCCGCGTTGGGCTTCATTACCTGCCAAAAGAAATTGTGGTTCCACGTGCCGCCTCCGTTGTTGCGTGCTTTGGCGGATAATTTAGAGATATTGGCAAAAAAATCCTGTTCATTGGTAACTGTAATTTTCTCCGCCTCAATAGCATCGTTTACATTTTTTACATACGCAGCATGGTGCTTGTTGTAATGAATATCCATGGTTAATGTGTCAATGCTCGGTTCCAACGCCTCATAGGCATAGGGTAATTTAATTTGCGAAAACAAAAGTGAAGGAGTTGTGGCTTCTTCATGTTCTGCTGTTGGTTTTGTTACGCAGGCAAGAAACGGTGTGCCGATTGAAGTTATCAGTGTTGCCTTTACTGCAGTTTGGACAAATTCTCTTCTATTGGTTTTAGTCATTTTTGTGAGGGTTTATAATACATATACCAATCTGATTGTATGCTACGCATACCAAACTGAAACCTGCTGTAGGCGTACATTTTAGTGTTGAATGTACAGGGGTATGTGAGTAAGGTAAATTTACGCAAAAATACTTAGCTTGCACATGGTCCAAATACTATCCGTATGAGCGAAATACTTTACGATGAAGTCCCTTCTCTTGACCTGGCTGATTTCACCAGTGGAGATGAAGCAAAGAAAAATAAATTTGTTGCAGATCTAGGCGCAGCCTACAACAATATTGGCTTTGTAGCCATTAAGAATCATTACCTAACCGATGAATTATCATCGCGGTTATATTTTGTTATTAAAAGGTTTTTCGCTTTGCCCGATGAGGTTAAACAGAAGTATGAAATAGTTGGATTGGCTGGTCAGCGGGGATACATCGGAAAGGGAAAAGAACATGCCAAGGGCCGTAACACGGGAGATTTAAAAGAATTCTATCATATCGGGCAGGAAGTTAAGGACAATGATCCTATTAAAAATGAATATCCCGATAATGTATGGCCGGATGAATTGCCTGAATTCAAGGAAGTCGGACTAGAGGTGTACCGGAGACTAGAAAAAACCGGTGTGCAGATGTTACGGGCCATTGCCCTTTACCTTGGTTTGCCTGAAAACTATTTTGATGACAAGGTGCATCATGGTAACAGCATACTCCGGCCAATACATTACTTCCCGATTGAAAAACCCGAAGAAGTTCCATCCGATGCTGTGCGTGCAGCAGAGCATGGTGATATAAATTTGATCACCTTATTGATGGGTGCCAGTGCAGACGGTTTACAGGTATTACGCAGGGATGGAAAGTGGATCCCAATAACAGCCTTGCCTGAGCAATTGGTTGTAAACGTTGGCGACATGCTGGAACGTCACACCAATAAAAAGCTGAAATCAACCATACATCGCGTAGTGAACCCTCCGCGCGAAAAAATGAATACACCACGCTTTTCAATTCCCTTTTTCATGCACCCGCGCAGTGAGATGAGCCTGGCCGCATTGCCTGGCTGTGTAGATGCGGAACATCCAAAACAATGGGCTGATATAACGGCCGGAGCATTTCTGGATGAGCGCCTCGCTGAAATAGGATTAAAGAAGAAGTCGTAAACCAGAGTGGGGTAATACCTTGTTCAAGCGAGTTCGATACTATATTTTTTTAAAAGATGTCCTTCAATTAGCGTTAACAGCCTTTGGAGGACCCCAGGCACACCTTGCTCATTTTCAAAAGGTATTGGTGCATAAGCGTAAGTATCTTTCAGAAGCTGACCTTATGGAGCTGAACTCGCTGTGCCAGATTCTTCCGGGCCCCAGCTCAACACAAACGCTTACAGCAGTTGGATTTAAAATCGGTGGACCTAACCTGGCATACCTTACCCTGCTGGTGTGGGTTTTACCTTCTGTGTTAGTCATGGCGTTTGCCGGTATATTCCTTTCTTCCATTCAGGAAAAAAGTTGGTCGTTAGAGTTTACGCGGTTTATTGAACCTATGGCTGTGGGATTTGTGAGTTATGCTGCCTATACCATCAGTATGAAAACAGTGAATACGAAAACCGGTATTTTCATTATGGTGACATCAGCGATAGTGTCATACTTTTTTCAGACTCCCTTTGTATTCCCGATCATCCTGTTAGTGGCGGGTTTAACTACAGCTTCAAAGTTTAATTCACAACCCAAAGAGATAAAGAAGGCAATACAAGTTAAGTGGGCAAATTTCTTACTCTGGATTGGCGTGTTGATTCTGGCCGCTGTCCTTGGCGGAATTACAAAAGCAAAACCAATACTTCTTTTCGAAAACTTTTATCGTAACGGGAGTTTGATCTTTGGGGGAGGCCAGGCATTAACACCCATGTTATATACGGAATTTGTAAAAAAAGAAGAAAATGAAAAACGACCAGTCAGTTTCCGAAAGAAAGAATACCTGAATCACAATGAATTTCTTTCCGGCTATGCTGTTGCCCAGACATTGCCCGGCCCTGTTTTTTCTTTCAGTGCATTTATCGGGTCATTATCCATGCGTGAATATGGAATTCCGGGTGAGTTGCTGGGGGCGCTTATGTCAGCAGCCGGAATTTTTCTGCCAGGCACTTTTCTGATCTTTTTTGTCATTCGGTTTTGGGATAGTTTAAAAAAGTATCGGGCTGTGCGCGCATCGCTTGAAGGGCTGACGGCAGCCAGCACGGGATTGGTGGCTGCAGCGGCCCTGATACTGTTTCAGCCACTGGAGAATTCAGTTATGAATTACTCATTTACCATAGGCACATTCTGCATTCTCGCCCTCACCCGACTTCCCGCACCATTTATTATTTTGGGCGGATTAATACTAGGTCTTATTCTAAAGCCATGAACATAAAAAAACCCCAACCTGATGGCCGGGGTTTGTAGTTGTATGCGTTTTAGGGTTATCCTAACTTAAAGATGATAGGCACAACATACCGCTGACGTACTGGCTTGCCACGCTGCTTGCCCGGATTCCAGGGAGGAGCACTTTGTACCACGCGCACGGCCTCTTCATCACATCCGGCACCAATTCCCTTAATGGCTTTAACATCAGTGATGGAACCATCGCGGTTAATAACGAATTCAACGAATACTTTTCCCTCGATACCCATTCTACGTGCCTGGGCGGGATATTTCATTTTGTCAGAAACGAATTTATAGAATGCTGCCATACCCCCCTTAGGCGTAGCGGTTTCTTCCACAACCAGAAAGATCTGGTCCACATCTTCTTTTTCTTCTTCAACGGGTGCAATTACGATGGACTCAACTTTTGTATCAGTAGTTACTTCCACATCAAATTCCACTTTAATATCTTCCTTGATTTCTTCTTCATCAGGCACCTCAATGATTACTGGCTGCTGAATTTTTGGTGGTGGCGGAGGTGGTTGCTCGGTTGGAGGCACTTCGAGTATTTCATCGATTACGTTCATATTTTTGGCAAGGTCTAAGTCACCGGAACTGTCTCTCACGGAGTACTCAAATGCCATTACCATTAAAAGTAGGGAGATCACCAATCCGATGTTGAAAAACAACCAGGATTTGTTGGTTAAATCAGCTTTTTCTGTCTTTTTAGGTTCCATAGGTTCAGCTTTTGGCAATAGAATCCCAAATATAGGAAAAGGTCACAATCC
>CAZCRJ010000033.1:0-8198 GCA_964501015.1 uncultured Roseivirgaceae bacterium
CCCGGCTGGACCGCGAACCCCCAGGGCGATGGGACCCTGCGCAACCAGCTCGACATGCATAACGGTGTTTTGTCCATCCCCAAAATGACCATTAATTCTACGTTAGGCTTTATCGAAATCTCCGGAAAACAGGATGTTAACTTGAACATGGAATACTACCTCCGTGTGCCGTTAAAACTGGTGACCCAGGTGGGAATGACGAAGTTGTTTGGCAAGAAGGAGAATGACCCCGACAAGGATGATGAGATTCAATATCGTGATGACTCCAAACGCATACGTTTCATTAACCTGAAAATTACCGGCACCCCGGAGAATTATAAAATATCGCTGGGGAAGGATAAGGTTGATGGTTCATAATGAAATGTTCTTCCTGTCTTTAGTCAGCTTTCCTAACTAAATTAGAATCGTGCTGTACGTGACATTAGTCACGGAAAACCCATTCCAAATTGCTGACCTTTGTATCATAAAACCTTAGTAATCATGACAAAGCAGTTAACAAACGAAGATTTTAAGAACCTGGTATTTGATTATACCTCCGAAAAAGAATGGAAATACAAAGGGACATTACCGGCAATTATTGATTTTTATGCCGACTGGTGTGGACCGTGCAAAATGGTAGCCCCTGTTTTAGAAGAGTTGGCTAAAGAGTATGATGGTAAAGTGAACATCTATAAAGTAGACACCGAAGTAGAGCAGGAATTGTCGGCTGTTTTTGGCATACGTAGTATCCCTAGTTTCTTATTTATTCCCACAGAAGGTCAGCCGATGATGCAGGCCGGTGCATTGCCTAAAAATGCATTCAAGCAGGTAATCGATGAAGAGCTTCTGGCAATAGAAAAACTTTCATAAACTAGTTATATATCACTAATGAAACAGTAGCGTACAGGCTTATATTATGACCCTGAGATTGCCTTATACGGAACGATTACCACAACCTTAGAACAAAAGAATTAGTAAGCGCGTCATCATATGATTTTTACTAAAGTCAGGAAAATGAACACCTTCCTGTTCATTAGTGTACAACAATAGGTCATTCAGTAGGTCAATTTCCGAGCAAAGCCCGATTTTATGGATGGCACATTTATTGGGCCTGAAATACACTTCCGTAACCCTGGCTTCGTTAGACTTCCATGCATCGAATCAACTCATTCTTTCTTTTTGCCTCCGGGGCAGACCGTACCATCCTTAAGGAGTGCCCCTCGGATACCAGTAAATACGCGGGCATTGGAGCCACGATTTTTTTTACCGGGTTATTGGCTGCACTCGCGGCTGCCTATGCGTTGTATACTGTATTCAACAGCTATATCGTATCCATTTTCTTTGGATTGATCTGGGGGCTGATGATCTTCAACCTCGACCGGTACATCGTGTCCAGTATGCGTAAGGATTCCCGTTTCTGGCGTGAGTTCGTAACGGCCACCCCTCGTATAGTGCTGGCGATTGTCATATCGCTGGTAATTGCCAAACCACTGGAATTGAAAATTTTTGAAAAGGAAATTGAACCGGAATTAGTCATTATGGAACAGCAGGTTTTTGCCCGCCAGGACTCTGTGACAAAAGGAAGGTTTGTGCCCGTACAGGATGAACTACGTCAGCAAATCGAAACATTAAAAGCTGAAGTACAACGTAAAACCGATCAGCGTGATCAATTTCTTCGTCTGGCACAGGAAGAAGCCGATGGCACAGGTGGCAGCAAACGAAAAAATCTGGGGCCTATTTACAAACTTAAAAAGGCCGATGCCGACAAGTCCGATCGCGAACTGGAAGACCTATCGCAAACCAATGCCCATCGGATACAGCAACTTCAGGATCAGGTTGTGGAAACGGACCAACTTCAAAAAGAAGAGATCGGTGCGCTTAACCGAAGTAAATTAGACGGCTTTGCTGCGCGTCTTGAAGCCTTGAACCGGCTAACCCAACAGAGCATGGCCATGTATTGGGCCAATGTATTTATTATCCTGTTGTTCATTATCGTGGAAACTGCGCCCATCCTGGTAAAACTTATCTCCCGAAGCGGGCCCTATGATTCCCTACTTCATATAACCGAACATGCGTTTCTCTGCAGGGAAACTGAAGCGATCGCCATCACATCATCAGCCACAAAACAACGAACAGCCGATACCGGCCAGCAGGAAAAGGCTTTCGTTGACCGTAAGCTTGATGCCGAATTGATCTAGTTGGTTTTCAAGGGTATCGGTTAGTGTAGAACATTGTGGCCTATTTTATTCATAACATCCCCTCCTGCACTTCCATTCGCCACCACTTCCAATTAGCTGGATTGAGGCAGATTATTTTACTTATTATCCGGAATTTATGATGATATACTGTCCCTTTCATTACAAAAAACCACATTCGGATTTTATATTTGATGGAAATAAACCGAATTATGCGCCATACATTCACATTCCTCATCATTGTTTTTCTTGCCCTTTTAGTTTCGTGTACCAGCACCCCTCCTGCACATGAAACCACCAAACCACTTTCTGTTTCCTTTCCAGAGAAAATGAAAAAGGGAACAATCTATGAAGTGAATATCCGCCAGCATACACCGGAAGGAACCATCAATGCCTTTATCAACGATTTACCCCGGCTGAAGGAATTAGGCGTGAAGATGTTATGGATCATGCCCATCCAGCCAATTGGCGTCAAGAACAGAAAAGAGCCTTTGGGAAGTTATTATTCAATCCAGGATTACAGCAAAGTTAATCCTGAGTTTGGTAATGAAGAAGATTTTCGCACTCTGGTCAAGAAGGTACATGAACTGGACATGTTCTTAATTCTTGATTGGGTACCCAACCACACCGCATGGGATCATCCGTGGATTACCGAGCATCCCGACTATTACGCTCAGGATGAAAAAGGTAACATCGTGTACGAAGCCGACTGGACTGATATAGCGTTATTGGATCATACCAATCCAAAGGCTCGCGAAGCGATGATTGCCGAAATGAAGTATTGGGTAACCGAATTTGATATTGACGGTTTCCGGTGCGATCATGCCGGTCATGAAATACCACTTTATTTTTGGGAAGAAGTGCGCACTGCACTTGATCCTGTTAAGGAATTGTTCTGGCTTGCCGAGTGGGATGGTGCACGCATGCACTTGCAGTTCCATGCTACCTATGCGTGGGAACTCCTTCACCTGATGGATAAGATGGGTAAAGGTATTGCCAATGCCAATGACCTTGCCGCATGGATAGAAAAGGATAGTAAAGAGTATGGTCAGCAGCCGTTACGCCTGACCATGATTACCAACCATGATGAAAATTCATGGAACGGAACAGAGTTTGAACGGTATGGTGAAGGTGTTAAAACGTTTGCCACGTTTATTTTCACAGCCTATGGGTTGCCCATGTTGTACAGCGGACAAGAGGTGGGGCTTGATAAGCGTCTGCGTTTTTTCGATAAAGACACTATCGACTGGAGCGATCCAAAACAGTTACAGCCTTTCTACAAAAAACTGGTAGCGCTGCATGCGGATAATGAAGCCCTGTGGGCCGGTGAGTTTGGCGGGATTCCTGTAAGAATTAATGATAACGATCCGAATGTCTATGCTTTCCAGCGTACGAAAGGAAATAACCAGGTTATCGGGATCTTTAATTTCTCTAATAAACCACAGGCCTTCAACTTTTCGGATGTTTCATTAAATGGAACGTATACTGATAGCTTCACCAACACATCGTATGAAATATCAGCCGGTAAATCTGTAGCGTTAACACCCTGGCACTATTTGATTTTCGTACGGCAACGTGAATAAGGTTTAAGTATTCCGCAATGACGGATCGGTCAAAGTATACGAATCGATTTAATCCGCTTCACTATTTATTGTTTGAGTCGAGGCGCCCAGTGCGATTGGTGAATACCATTACCTTTGTCAGGATCGTTGCCTTTCCAATCTTTATTATCCTGTTGATTTTCGGTAACAGTGCTATTTTTAAGTGGCTATTGGTGATCAGCTTTCTTACCGATGCCCTTGATGGCTATCTCGCGCGCAGATTCAAGGCAACCAGCATCCTGGGTTCCCGGATGGATTCACTGGGCGATGACTTAACCATTGTGGCCGCCATGATGGGCTTATTTATTTTTCGTACTGAATTTTTACTCGAACAGTGGTTGGGTTTAACCCTGTTGTTTGTGCTCTACCTTGCACAGCTTTTCTATGCCTTTATCCGGTATCAGAAAATGACTTCCTTCCACACCTACCTCGCGAAACTTGCCGCAGTATTGCAAGGTATATTCTTGTGTTCTGTTTACTTCGTTGAAACCCCGTTGTACTGGCTTTATTATGCGGCCCTTTCAGCAACAGCGCTTCAGCTCCTGGAAGAAATCATCATGGTGGCCATCTTACGCTCGTGGAAAGCTGATGTGCGTAGTGTGTTCCATGCCCTTCATGCACGGAATGCAGAACAATCCTGATTAAAAAATTAGCCCTCATTTTTAAGAAGATTCTGTCGGGCCTGTGAAAGATGACGCTCGTTATGCACCAAGAGAAAATGCAGTACTTCACCAGGGCTTATCCGGATGAATCCCGACATGGATGTTGTAATTTTTCCTTTTCGTATGTCTTTCGTTTCTGCCAGCTTAACGATGTGCAACAGGTGTTCCAGGTGTTGAATGAATTCCGAAACAACTTTTGATGGTTCCAATAGTGCTTCCGGTTGGTGTTGCTTAATGGCCTTGAATTTTTGCTTACTCTTTTCAGCGTCCATTATCCCAATCAAATATCCTCCAATCCAGGAATGGCTATATGTATAGACAGTAGAAACCGTAGCAGTGTTTTCAAGTGCTTTTTCTACGTGTGGTACGTAGTAGCGTGCATAGGTATTCAAATGTTCGATACAGGAGGCTATACTCCACCCCCCGCTAGCAGAAGGTTGGAGTATAACATTATCAGGAAGATTTTGATACACTTTTATCACTTCGGACAACTGGCGTTCAATGCTGTTCTCCAGATATTCCAGGAAGGTTGTGTGATCGATTTTTTTCATCCTATTCGTGTTTACAATTTTTTGGTCAATTTTTTCCGGAACATGAGCAGCACTATTCCGACCATGCAAAATGCTCCTTCAATCATCAGCCAGTTGGTTCCAAAGTCACCCAGAGCACCATCCACCATCCAGGTGATCATGCGGGAGAGTGAATAGGATCCCCAGAATAAAGAAAGAAAGACCAATCCTTTTTCAATCTGAAAAATACCAAGATAGCATAGCAGTGCAAACAGGGTAATGCCTACTCCCCCATACACACCCCGTATGGAACTGATGGCATCTGTATTGGTGAGTTTTACACTCACCAGGTCCATTACTGCCTGAGGGTTGAGCAACGCCATAATAGCTACATACACCAGGCTTAGTGCCGAAAGAAAAATAAAACTTCTGCCGGCCACGATGTGAAATACTTGAGTTGTCATAATGTTAATTGGTTAAATGATTATGACACAAAAGTGCAGGCCTTGTAAAAAATTATTCTTGGCAATTACCAAGATTATCCGATGCGGATGGAGTTGATCAATTTGCTGAAATTCGTAGGATCGATACCCAGGTAGTTCGCGAGGTATTTGTGCGGAACCAGTGTTAATATATGCGGACTGCGTTTTAACAGGCTTCGGAATTTATCTTCAGACGAAAAGCATTGGAGCTCCACCATCCGTTCCAGTAACCCGGAAAAGGCAAACAGTATAGCATTGTTACGCATATCCGCTATGCAGGGATGTTTCTTCATACTTGTATTGAAGGCTTCCACCGGTGCGCGTAAAAACTCCGACCGTGTAAGGGATTCATAAGTATAGCGTGCAGGTTGTTGTAACAGAAAGGAATCCACAATTCCGCCAAAGGAAGGTGCGTAGGTAAAGATCAGTGTTGCTTCTCTATCGTAGTCATCGGTATAATAAATCCGTTGAACGCCATCCACAATAAAGTACAAGTATTTCTCTGTCGATCCTGCAGCGGTAATAATTTCCTTGCGCTTAACAGCGTACGGAGTCCAGAGGGCTGCAAAGTCTGTCCACGCTTCTTCTGTAAAATTTTTGCCTACTAATGTCTTAAGGTTGTTAAGACCTTGCATCACTCCAGCTCCAGATTAAACCATTGCACTACCTTAGCATTCAGCGGGGTCTCTCCTGTGATCGGATAATATTCATTGGTTTGAGGAGAATAGCGGTATTGTGTGCGATAGCTTTCCTGGTGAACAGCAATATGCGCAATAGCATCGCAGATATAGGTAACCTCTTCATTGGTCATGATGGGATGCAAGGAAAGCCGAACCCATCCCGGTTTGCCTGACAGATCGCCACTGCCGATTTTGCCTGTAATCTCTTTTGATTTTTCGTGCGATACATGGAGCAGGTAATGCCCGTATGTACCAGCACAAGAGCATCCTCCCCGTACCTGTATACCATAATGATCGCTCAGAGCCCGCACCACAAGGTTATAGTGCAGATCATCAATGTAGAACGAAATAACACTCAGGCGTTTGCCGGATTGTTCCGGAGCCAGTATATGAAGGCCTTTTACGCCTGACAATTTAGTGAATGCTAGCGTATACAATTCGTGCTCACGCTGTGCCATGTTCTCATGCCCCATTTGTTCCTTTAGCCGCACCGACAAGGCTGCGCGTATGGTTTGAAGGAAAGCAGGAGTGCCTCCATCCTCTCGTGTTTCAATATCTTCAAAGTATTGATGCTCTCCCCACGGATTTGTCCACAGTACCGTTCCCCCACCCGGCTGATCGGGAATCTGATTGGTATATAGTTTCCGATTGAAAATCAGCACACCGGGACTTCCCGGTCCGCCAAGGAATTTGTGTGGTGAAAAGAAAATGGCATCCAACGCTTCGTCTGGATTTTCGGGATGCATGTTCATTTCTGCATAGGGTGCAGAGGCGGCAAAATCAACAAAACACCATCCGCCATGCTTATGCATGATGGCGGCTAGTTGGTGATACGGAGTAAAAATACCGGTTACATTAGAGCACGAGGTGAACGACCCGATTTTGATTTTGCGATCCTTGTAGTTCTCCAGTTCACGATCCAGGTAATCGGGATTCACGAGCAACTGTTCATCCGGTGGAATAACGACAACATCCACTTCACATTCCAGCCATGACGTTTGGTTGGAATGATGTTCCATGTGGGTTATAAACACCACGGGGCGATCTTCTTCTGATTGTTTGAAGTTTGGTTTGGCTTTTTCGGGTATGTGGAGTCCTAAAATCCGGTGAAGTTTGGCAATTGCTCCCGTCATACCACTCCCGGTACAGATGATTACATCTTCTGCACTGGCATTGACATGTTTCTTGATGATCTGGTGCGCCATTTTATAGGCATTGGTCATGATCTCCCCTGTGAGGCTGGATTCGGAATGGGTGTTGCCCACCATGGGACCAAAATAATGAGTGAGCAACTGTTCGATGGGTTCATACAACCGGCCGGAGGCAATCCAGTCGGCATAGCGCAATTGTTTTTTACCAAAAGCGGTTTCGATGATGTGATTATGTCCGATGACATTTTTGGCAACCTGCTCGAAGGAGATGTTACCGGTCATAACGTGTTCAGCAGTAGGTACAGTTTCTGGCATTGCTTTCCTGTTGTATGAAGTATGCGTGTTGCAAAAATAGGAAATTTTACCTGCTTAATTCCAGGTTCATACTTTAGGGGAATTCAGCAATTAGACAACCTTTAGAAGCCTTACCAACATCAGACTCCACTGGTTATTGTGAGGATGTGGAATTTTAACTTGCGATTGACCCCATTCATTTACGATATAAAATGCTATTTTCGTATTATTGAGAAATTCATTACAACATCCAATTTCAAGACTTCTTCAACAAATTAAATAGCTACAGTATGCGGATAACGTTAGATATACCTGAAAATAAGTACAAATTCTTTTTGGAACTTATGAATAATCTGAATTTTATAAAAGTAGAGGAAAGTGAAGAGGTGCCTCAATGGCAACAGGATGAAGTGGCCAGACGCCTGGACTTGATTGAAAAAGGTGAACTAAAAACAAGAAACTATGAGGAGGCCAAAAAAGACATCTTTAAAAGGTAATGAAGTATACCCTTGTTATTTCAGAAGCTGCCGAAGAGGATGTTAGGCGAGCTTTCTTATGGTATGAAGATAAACAAAAAGGGTTGGGCATGGATTTCGAACTTCTGTTCAACAAGGGTGTAGAAAGCATTCAAAGTAATCCCCTTAA
>CAZCRJ010000033.1:8208-10502 GCA_964501015.1 uncultured Roseivirgaceae bacterium
CAAGGTAACTGGTAACACCATCCTTATTGTGGCCGTGTTTGCCACCAAGGATAACCCTGAAAAATGGTCTAAACGCACGAAATAAGAAAATTCATCATCTTGAGAATGTAGATTTTTACCTGTCACTTTTCTTATACTAATCTTCTTTCGAGTGTTTAAATTCAATTTTGCGCATGGGTTCAGACTTCGGATTCAACAACTCTCGTAAGTAATCAAAAACTATTTTAAAGTTCTCATCATGCGTACTCACTTTTCCTTCCAGCTTTTCCAATTTTAGTAAGATGTCTTTGTGATCCATTATCATTTCTTTCAGCTTACTGTATATTCTCATAATCTGGATGTTCACTTGTATAGCACGTTCACTATTTAGAACACTTGACAACATGAGGACACCATGTTCTGTAAATGCAAAGGGTGCGTACCTCATACCACCTCTTCCTTTCTTTATCGGTCAACTGGAACATAAAATCCTTAGGGAACCTATCCAAATTCCGTTTTACTTGCTCGTTAAGTCTTCCGGTTTCTCTCGCCCTTGTTGGTGTTCTTCACCAACAAGGTATTTTGTGCCAGTCAGGCTATCCATCCACATGCAAAATTATTTCCAATCCATTTAACTCTTCAATTAAATCCCCGTACTTTATATTTATTCTCCCATGGTAATTGGCACGAGCCAGCCTTTACCTGATTATGGTGAATATACTTTGATGTCTACTACAATGAAAATAGTTATTTATAATAACTAAACCCTAAACAATAGTGGATTTTCAGGATTGACTTGAAGCACTTTAAAGGGCGTAGTTTGTTGGTGAAGAACACCACCAAAGGCCACAAATAAATTTCACTACTGTTAGCATGTACTAAATTAGACTAATGCCCAGTGCGGGTTTCTGATGACGCTGAAGATGTGAAGTCGAAATTATTTCAATTCCCTGGGCGCTATTCCGAAGTGTTTCTTAAAGGCTGTTGAGAAATGATTCGGATTTTTATAGCCAAGGGTGCGGGCAATGTCTGCTACACGTAACTCTTTGTCCCGCAAGGACACCATAGCATATTCCATCCTTAATTCACTCAAGTATTCAAAGATACACTTGCCGAATGCTGTCTTGAACAGGTACATAAGTTTGTTGGTATTCACCCCAAACTGTTTTGACAATCCATTCATCGTGTGGTCATCAAGAAAGGTTTGTGTCAGGTATTCTTTCAACTCATGGATGACTTCTTTATCGCGCCTGCCTATTTTTCCATCTGTTATCTGCTTAGGATTACCGAAAAGATCATGAAGTTCCAAAAGGAGTAACTGGACGATGGATGTTTCAATCATCATCTCTCCCATTTTTCCGGTTAACGGACAATGAAAGATATTCTGCAAAGCATGGTCTTGGATAATGGAGATGGGTAACGCCCGATTCCCCAGAATTCTTTCCTTCCTATTTACTCGGGCTTTAAGTTTCTCTGCCCATACCTCATTCTCAGGAAGTATCTGACTCAAGTACTCGGAAGTGTACGAAATATGTACAAAGTGCAGTGGGGTATTAGCTGGTGCGAGGTGCAGATATTCGTTGTGGGGATCGTATTTGAAATTATGTGTGCGGTGATATAGGTCTACACCATCTTGTTCACCGGGAAGTACAGATTTTATTCTTGCCCGAAAGAACACACAACTGCCCAGCAAGTCGGAGCCATGTGCATGGGTATTATAAAATGCAGCATTCTCTGTAAACTCCGCATTGATTTCCCGCAATGAAAAGTTGGGCAGATACATGTCGCGGAGTTTTATTGTAGCGGTTCCATCTGGCCAGTTTTCTTCGCTTACAGTGCTTTCAACGAACGTACCATACGCAATGGTATCAGGTCTTGTATGCGACAACACAGGGATATTCGGATTATCTACAGTTATATAATTAGTAAGGTGCATAGCTGGTGCGGCTGCTACCGCGTACTTAACCCTTTCACGTAAAGCACTTTATAAAGTTTCATAATCACATTTTGCAAGTGGATGAAGTAAAAATGGTTTTGCGTATAAAACAGTTGGTTTAGCGTAGGTCGTGTACAGGGCAAAATGCGTGTATGTGCATAAATACAAACCAAACACGATGAAAATAATCCTAAAATCCTTATTCATGCTGTTTTTAGCCGGGCTGGCATCCTGCATGGTTAAAACACCTGAGAGCCCGGAAGCCTCAACAGAATCCTGGATGACCGACCAGGAGATGATCAAACGCGGTCAGCATTTGGTAACGGTTGGCGCATGCCATGATTGTCATTCACCTAAGATTATGACTTCGCTAGGCCCG
>CAZCRJ010000033.1:10512-12654 GCA_964501015.1 uncultured Roseivirgaceae bacterium
CGGAAAGATTATTGTCGGGTCATCCTAATGACGAAAAATTACCGTCCATTCCACCAGGCACCCAGGATTGGATCATGTTTAACGTGAACCTGACAGGTTTTGTAGGCCCCTGGGGAATTTCCTATGCGGCCAACTTGACGCCTGACGATACCGGCACCGGAAATTGGAGTTTTGATCAATTCAAGACTGCCATTCGCAAAGGCAAGTACAAGGGAATTGAAGGCAGCCGCGATTTATTGCCACCCATGCCCTGGCAGATGTACCAACATTTTACCGATGACGAGTTGAAAGCGATTTTTGCTTATCTCCGATCCATCAAACCCATTAACAACCTTGTACCTCCACCCGTTTCACCGGAGGATATGAGTGAGTACATGGCTTCCATTAAAAAGTAAATTAAAAGTTTATGAAAACCAGCATATTTCTTACCGCTATGACCATTACCCTGACTTCGTTCACAGCTAATGTGAATACATCCGCTGAGCAAATTGGCAGAAAAGTATTGTCTGCTCTAAAGCATGCCTCTCCCACCGAGTACGCATCGTTGTACCCCACACTAGCTGATTTCCACAGCATGATGGAAGAGCATGCCGACATCTATGGAACCTCTCTTAATGATGCCAAAAATGAGTTTGCTATAACTTATGCCAAGATGATTATCCCGGCCATGGATGAATCATTTGACAGGATGATAAAGGAAGGTAAAGAGCTGGGCATTGATTGGGCCAATATTCAATATCAGCGTGTTGAGCATGGCATTATGCCGAAAGGGAAATTTGGTACAACCACAATCACCCTTGTGTTTCTTGCCAATGAAGAAGAGTATCGCATAGTCTTGGAGAAGGCATTAGTGATAGGAGCTCAGTGTAAAGTAAGCCAGTATGTTCGCATTATTTAATTTTATCTGTAACCTGTTATGCTATTTTTCGTTTTTCTCTTCGGGGCGACAATAAGTTTAACCGTGCTATCGCTTGTGTATTGGTTCTTCTCCCTACCTGGAGAATTTCTGAGACGCAAATAGAAGTATACGTTAACAATACCCTGGATGAAGCTGGCACCGATCAGAAGTAATCCGGGGTTTGTTTTTTATTAGGGATGAACAACCTGTTGGGATTTCGGCTACACTGAATAGTAGTAATAACAAAGCCGTAAATAATAACTCTGTTTTCAGGATTGACTTATAGTCCTTTAAAGGGCGCAGTATTGTTGGTGAAGAACACCAACAAAGGCTAGCTTCGGAGCTCAGAGTCCTCTGCGAGTGACTCTGAAAGGGTGGGAATAGAATTCAAAGGAAAGAGTATGTATATCTTCCGGTTCAATACTTCCACCTACTAATCGACATCTAAGCGACTTGTATAAATCGCAAAACTTATTGTCAGCGTTAAATATAAAATCACAATCAATACTCCTTTATAACCATTGACAAGACTCTTATCTCTTAAAGAGAGAGCGATTTCCTTAAGTTTTCCATTTCCGATAAGTAGAAAATAATGGAAAGCTAGTACCACTACATACACCATCATTATAACAAAAACGGTTGGCTCATCTAATGACTTACAATTGATCCTAAATCTATACATCACAAAATCAACAAATGAAAATATGTTAATTAACATAAAAACACTCATTGTAACAATAGCAGTGTATTGAGGTGTATTATCCTTACCAAGTTTCAGCGCCCAAGAATAAAGAACATAAAAAATATACAAATAAATATTCCACATGATTACTTCTTTCGCTTTGGATGTCATGAATAAACAGAAAGTGACTTGAAACCCCGCCCTTGAGGGTGTTCGTCACCAACTAGGAATTCTGTGCCAGTCCATTTTACTCTTCAATTAAAACCCCGCACTTGAGCATTTGTACTCACCGGATTATGGTGAATTTACTCTGATTTCTGTCACCCTGAAAATGATTAGTAGCCGAAAACAATAAACGGTTTTCATGATTTGACGTGTAGAACCTCAAAGGACGTAGTTTGTTGGTGAAGAATACCAACAAAGGCTAGATACGAGTTTGCCGGATATCCAATTGCGCAGTTTTGTTGGTGAAGAACACCAACAAAGGCTGCGGGGCGTGCGAACTCCAACAAAGGCTAGAATACCAACAAAGGCTAGATACGAGTTTGCCGGATATCCAATT
>CAZCRJ010000034.1:0-12625 GCA_964501015.1 uncultured Roseivirgaceae bacterium
TTTCCTTTACTTGCTTACATACTTCCAAAAAGTTAGCGCCAGCACGGTCCATTTTATTAACAAACCCAATACGGGCAACTTTATAATTATCTGCCAAACGCCAGTTTGTTTCGGATTGAGGTTCAACTCCATCAACTGCGCTGAACAAGAACACCAATCCATCCAACACACGTAGGGAACGGTTTACTTCAACAGTAAAGTCAACGTGCCCGGGTGTATCAATAATATTGACGTGGTATTTATTGTTCTTATAATTCCAAAAAACGGTGGTGGCGGCTGATGTGATTGTAATGCCTCTTTCTTGTTCCTGAGCCATCCAGTCCATGGTAGCAGCACCATCATGTACTTCGCCAATTTTATGGCTAACCCCTGAATAATATAGGATGCGCTCGGTGGTGGTAGTTTTGCCAGCATCAATGTGAGCAGCAATACCAATATTTCTGGTGAATTTAAGATCTCGTGACATGTAGTACCCTTACCGAATTAAAATCTGAAATGTGAAAATGCCTTATTGGCTTCAGCCATACGGTGGGTGTCATCTTTCTTTTTGATAGCCGCTCCCTCACCTTTGCTTGCCGCAATGATCTCTCCTGCTAATTTATCCATCATGGTTTTTTCACCACGTTTACGGGCAAAATCAATCATCCACTTAATGGTTAAGTTTATCTTACGCTCAGGCCTGATTTCAACCGGCACTTGAAAAGTAGACCCACCTACACGTCTGCTTTTTACCTCAACAGAAGGAGTAAGATTACTCATCGCGCGTTTCCAAACCTCTAATCCATTTTCACTGGTCTTCTTCTCAACAATTTCAATGGCATCATAGAAGATTCCGTAGGAAACACTTTTCTTCCCGCTCTCCATTAAATAGTTGACAAACTTCGTAACCAGCGTATCCTGAAATTTTGGATCAGGAAGCAGATATCTCTTTTTGGGCTTTGATTTTCTCATGAGTGTATCAGATTATTTTTTACCCCCTTTAGCAGGCGCAGCTGCTCCAGCTTTAGGGCGTTTTGCACCATATTTAGAACGACTTTGCAGACGACCACTAACGCCAGCTGTATCCAATGCGCCACGTACAATGTGATACCGGACACCGGGAAGGTCCTTAACCCTACCTCCGCGAATTAGCACGATAGAGTGTTCTTGAAGGTTATGTCCTTCGCCAGGTATGTAGGCGTTAACCTCCTTTTGGTTGGTTAAACGCACGCGGGCAACCTTACGCATTGCTGAGTTAGGTTTCTTTGGCGTTGTTGTGTACACACGGGTACAAACACCCCTGCGTTGAGGACATGAATCAAGAGCAGGAGACTTAGACTTGGATGTCAATTTTTTCCTGCCTTTTCTTACAAGTTGTTGAATGGTCGGCATTTATTTCAATTATTATGAACCTGTCAAAAATTAGGACTGCAAAGGTATTATAAAGAAATAAAGGATACAAAGTCTTTACAAAAGATTTTTGTACCCTTTTATTACGTTTTTAAGCGTATTTCGCGGTTTTTTCCCTAAGCCTCTCCAACTGTGCCACCAAAATTCATTGGAAACTTTGGCATATCAGGGGTTTGCTTTATCGGACCGAAAGCATTTTCATACTTATCGATGTTATCTTTGAGGGCAGATAGCAACCGTTTTGCATGTTCAGGAGTAACAATTACCCTGGATTTAACTCTTGCTTTTGGAACGCCAGGCATAAGTCGAATGAAATCAATTACAAACTCACTATTCGAGTGAGCAATCATGGCCAGGTTAGAATAGATGCCTTCCGCTATCTCTTCTGATAACTCGATGTTAATCTGGTTGGGCGCCTGTTTATCCTTTTTCTCTTCGCTCATGTGGTAGTGTTTTCTTGTTCCCCGTCTACTATTTTAGGCACTACTTAAACAGTGCCTAAAATGTAAACTGGAAACAGATTAGTCTTGAAGTTCCTTTTCTGTGTTTTTTTCCTTGGACTGCAAAGCAAGGGTCAGGGCATCATACTCATCCTTATGCGTAACGATAATGTCGTTGAACTTCCGTTGGCCGGTACCGGCTGGTATCAGATGACCAACAATCACATTTTCCTTCATGCCCATTAATTTATCTGCTTTACCACGGATAGCGGCCTCACTCAACACTTTTGTCGTTTCCTGGAAGGAAGCTGCGGAAAGCCAACTTTCAGTCTTCAGCGATGCTTGTGTTATACCCTGTAAGGTGGGTCTCGACACTGCTGCTAAAGCATCGCGTACTTCAACCAGCTTCTGGTCTTTTCTGCGCAATGAAGAATTTTCATCACGGAATTCACGACCATTTACAATCTGTCCTCTTTTGAGCACTACTGAATCGCCTTCGTCAACTACTACTTTCTTATCAAGAATCTTATCATTTTCCTCCCGGAATGTAAATTTATCTACATACTCTCCAGGCAGGAAGTTGGTATCTCCCTGATCGATAATCTCAACCTTCTGCATCATCTGGCTAACGATGGCCTCAATGTGCTTATCGTTAATTTTCACACCTTGTAAACGGTAAACTTCCTGGATTTCATTCACCAGGTATTCCTGCACCGCTGTAGGTCCTTTTATGGCAAGTATATCCGTAGGGGAAATTGACCCGTCTGATAACGGCTGTCCAGCTTTCACGAAATCATTATCCTGAACAAGTATGTGCTTCGATAAAGGCACCAGATAACGTTTCTGTACCCCATCACGTGATTCAATGAATACCTCTCGATTACCACGCTTAATACCGCCATACGTAACTACACCATCGATTTCACTGACAACCGCAGGATTAGATGGATTCCGAGCTTCAAACAATTCCGTTACACGAGGAAGACCTCCTGTAATATCACGAGACTTACCAATAGTACGCGGGATTTTTACCAACACCTGACCCGCCTTAATTTTCTCGCCTTCATCAACAGCTAAGTGAGCGCCAACTGGAATGTTATATGATTTTGTATCGCTTTTACCAATTACAATAATAGCCGGGTTCTTTGTCTTATCACGCGTTTCGGTGATTACCTTTTCACGGTGACCAGTTTGTTCATCTGATTCCTCCTTGTAGGTAATCCCCTCAATAACGGCTTCATAACCAATTTCGCCATCAAATTCAGAAAGGATAACTGCGTTGTATGGATCCCAAAAACAAAGCTCGTCACCCTTTTCAACTTCCTGACCATCCTTTACTTTGAGGAAAGCACCATAAGGTACGTTGTTACTAATCAGTACGCGTCCTTTTGCTTTATCTAAAATTCTAACCTCACCTGTCCGACCCATGACAACTTTTACCTTGTTCCCATCGCGATCAGTAGTATCAACAAATCGAACTCCCTCGAATTCAACTACACCGGGGAATTTAGCTTTGATGTTTGCATCAACAGCGATGTTGGATGCAGTACCCCCAACATGGAAGGTACGTAGTGTAAGCTGAGTACCGGGTTCACCGATTGATTGAGCAGCTATTACACCAACAGCCTCACCTGCTTCAACCATCTTTCCTGTAGCCAGGTTACGTCCATAACATTTTGCACAACCACCTAATTTCGATTCGCATGTAAGAATCGATCTGATCTCAACCTCTTCAATGCTGGTTTCCTCAATAAGCTTGGCTATCTCATCTGTAATTTCTGCGTTAGCGGGGCATATTAAATTTTCCGTTAATGGATCATAAATATCATGCACTGTAACGCGTCCTAAGATTCTTTCCGCCAACGGCTCAACGATATCTTCATTGTCTTTTAAGGCGGTTACCTTCAAGCCACGCAAGGTGCCGCAATCTTCCTCAGTAATTACAAGATCGTGAGCCACGTCAACTAATCTTCTTGTTAAGTATCCGGCATCTGCCGTTTTAAGTGCCGTATCAGCTAGACCTTTACGCGCACCGTGTGTCGAAATAAAATATTCCAATACATCCAGTCCTTCTTTAAAATTGGAAAGGATGGGGTTTTCAATAATGGAGCCCACAGACCCTGCAAGATTCTTCTGCGGTTTAGCCATTAAGCCACGCATACCGCCTAACTGGCGCACCTGCTCTCGTGAACCACGGGCACCTGAGTGCATCATCATATAAATCGGGTTAAACCCTTGCTGGTCTTCTTCCAATTGACGCATCAAGGTATTTGTAAGCATGGTATTAATACGTGTCCATATATCAATTACCTGGTTATACCGTTCGTTATCGGTAATTAACCCCATCATGTAGTTGTTCCAAACTGCGTCAACTTCAGCTTGTGCCTCGGCTACAAACTTCACTTTCTCATCCGGTACCTTCACATCATTTAAGCCCATTGACAATCCACCTTTGTACGCCATTTGGAATCCAAGGTCCTTGATATCATCCAAAAACTTTGCTGTTTTGGATAAGCCTGCAACTTTATAAACGTCAGAAATAATTGTTTGAAGCTTCTTCTTTGTGAGTAGTTCATCAACAAATCCAGCCTCTTCAGGAACGCTCTGATTAAACAAAACACGACCTGCTACTGTTTCGATAAGTTTATGTGTAATCTCACCTGTCTTCTTATCCCGAACATTTACACGAACCTTAATGTGTGCGTGTTTGGAGAGTCTACCCTCATTATGCGCAACAATTACTTCTTCGGCAGAAAAGAAACTCTTACCCTCACCAATTATTGGCATTTCCGGTGTACTCTTCCTGCCTTTAGTAAGGTAATACAGACCCAATACCATGTCTTGCGAAGGAACAGTAATAGGTGCTCCGTTAGCAGGGTTAAGAATGTTGTGTGAAGAGAGCATCAATACAGATGCCTCTAGAATGGCTTCCTGTCCAAGGGGCACGTGTACAGCCATCTGGTCACCGTCAAAGTCAGCGTTAAACGCAGTACAAACCAACGGGTGCAATTGTATTGCTTTCCCTTCAATCAGTTTTGGTTGGAAGGCTTGAATACCTAATCTGTGAAGTGTTGGAGCACGGTTTAAAAGCACAGGATGACCTTTCAATACGTTTTCCAAAATATCCCAGATAACAGGATCCTTACGATCAACAATTTTCTTGGCAGACTTAACAGTCTTTACAATTCCTCTCTCAATAAGTTTACGGATAATGAATGGCTTAAATAATTCAGCCGCCATATCTTTTGGAAGTCCGCACTCATGTAATTTTAATTCAGGTCCTACCACAATTACGGAACGGCCTGAATAGTCAACACGCTTACCCAGTAAGTTCTGACGGAAACGTCCTTGCTTACCTTTCAGCATATCACTCAATGACTTCAAGGCACGGTTTCCATCGGAACGAACCGCATTCACTTTACGTGAGTTGTCAAATAAGGAATCAACCGCTTCCTGAAGCATGCGCTTCTCGTTACGAAGTATCACTTCAGGAGCTTTAATATCAATCAATCTCTTTAGACGGTTGTTACGGATAATAACACGTCTGTATAGATCATTCAAATCGGATGTAGCAAAACGGCCACCGTCTAACGGCACCAATGGGCGTAATTCCGGAGGAATAACGGGAACCATTTTAATCACCATCCACTCAGGGCGATTTTCGACACGCGTATTAGCATCACGGAATGCTTCAACAACTTTTAATCGTTTTAACGCTTCTGCTTTACGCTGTTGTGAAGTATCCGTTGCGGCCTGATGGCGTAAATCATAGGATAAGGTATCCAGGTCTAATCGTGCCAATAACATTTCAAGTGCATCGGCACCCATTTTTGCAATAAACTTCTTAGGATCATTATCATCCAGCATTTGGTTTTCACGCGGAAGTTTATCGACAATGTCGAGGTATTCCTCTTCGGTAAGGAAGTCCATACGGTTTATTCCGTCTTCCTCCTTAATACCCGGCTGAATAACAACAAAGCGCTCGTAATAAATAATCTGGTCGAGTTTCTTCGTTGCAAGACCCAGCAGGTATCCGATTTTATTTGGAAGTGACCGGAAATACCAAATGTGCGCAACCGGTACCACCAGTTCGATGTGCCCCATTCGCTCACGTCTTACTTTTTTCTCGGTAACTTCTACACCGCAGCGGTCGCAGATGATTCCCTTATAGCGTATGCGCTTATACTTTCCACAATGACATTCCCAGTCTTTAACAGGTCCGAAAATTCGTTCACAGAATAACCCACCCATTTCAGGTTTATAGGTTCTGTAGTTAATGGTTTCTGGCTGTGTAACTTCACCATGTGAGCTTTCCAAAATAGATTCCGGAGAAGCAAGACTGATGGTAATTTTAGAGAAGTCGCTGTTGAACTTTTTATTTTTTCTGAAAGACATCTGGTTGTTGTTAAGTCTTTAGTTTTATTACTAGTTGTTGTTGGTTGTTAGTTGTTGGTGTATCAAAACGAGTAACCATCAACTAACAACGATCAACTAAATTAATCCATGGTAATCTCAAGTGCTAAACCTCTGAGCTCGTGCACCAATACATTAAACGATTCAGGGATATTTGGCTTGCGCATATTCTCACCTTTCACGATGGACTCATAGGCTTTTGCACGACCTATTACATCATCAGATTTAATGGTTAGAATTTCCTGAAGTATATGTGAAGCACCAAAGGCCTCAATAGCCCATACCTCCATTTCACCGAATCGCTGTCCTCCAAATTGTGCCTTACCACCCAATGGTTGTTGTGTAATCAACGAGTATGGTCCTATGGAACGTGCGTGCATCTTATCGTCAACCAGGTGACCTAACTTAAGCATATAAGCAACACCCACGGTAACGGGCTGATCAAACTTCTGACCGGAAAGACCATCATACAAATAGGTTCTTCCGTATTCAGGTAGGCCAGCTTCAATGAGTTCATTTTGAACTTCCTCAAGCGATGCACCATCAAAAATTGGTGTCGCATATCTGCGTCCTAATTTTAACCCTGCCCATGCTAAAACGGCTTCATAAAGCTGTCCGAGGTTCATACGTGAAGGTACTCCTAGCGGGTTAAGACAAATGTCAACCGGTGTTCCATCTTCCAGGAATGGCATGTCTTCATCACGAACAATCTTGGCTACTACACCTTTGTTACCATGACGACCAGCCATCTTATCTCCTACCTTCAACTTGCGCTTCTTGGCTACATATACTTTAGCAAGCTGCACTATACCGGTTGGTAATTCATCTCCTACCTCCAGTGTAAAGCGTTCGCGCTTGAATTCACCGGCATAGGAATTACGTTTCACCAGGTAATTCTTTACTAACTGCGCGATAAGCTCATTAGTGTGATCATCTGCTGTCCAGTTGTCCAGCGAAATGTCAGCGATCAGGTTTACTTCTTCGGCTACAGCATAGTTGCTTTCATCCCGGTAAATGTTCTTGTCAGGGAAAAGATTATTCTCAATAACTTTCGCTGAGAACTTCACTCCTTTGCTGATTAATTCATCACCAAACTTATGCTTCACACCGTTACTCGATTTACCATTCAATAGTGCAGAGAGTTTTTTAACCATCTCTGAGCGCAAGTCCGATAATGTTTTGCTGTATTTTGACTTCAATGCGTCCAGTTCCTTTTTGGATTTGGTACGTACATCCTTATCGCGTTTTGGTCTGGAGAATAATTTTGTGTCAATTACAACACCTTTTAATGATGGAGGCGCCTTAAGTGAGGCATCTTTAACATCACCAGCTTTATCGCCAAAAATGGCGCGTAAGAGTTTTTCTTCCGGAGTTGGATCCGTTTCCCCTTTAGGTGTAATCTTACCTATCAGGATGTCTCCTTCCTTAACTTCTGCTCCCGTGCGGATGATACCGTTTTCATCAAGATGCTTAACTGCTTCTTCGCTTACATTAGGGATTTCTGAAGTTAGTTCTTCTTCACCGCGTTTGGTGTCGCGCACTTCAAGTTCAAACTCTTCAATGTGAATTGATGTGTAAACATCTTCACGGACAACCTTTTCTGAGATTACAATTGCATCTTCAAAGTTGTATCCCTGCCATGGCATATACGCCACCAACAAGTTTCTTCCCAACGCCAGTTCTCCGTTGTTTGTAGCATATCCCTCAACTAAAGGTTGATTTCTTACTACACGCTGACCTTTTCGAACCAGCGGAGTATGGTTAATACAGGTATCCTGATTTGTTCTTCTGAATTTTATCAGGCTATATGTTCTTACTTCATTGTCGAAATTAACCGAGCGTTGTTCCTCTGTTACATCGTATTTGATTACAACTTTCTTCGCATCAACATATTCCACAATGCCATCGCCTTCAGCTGTAATCAAGGCGCGGGAATCCAACGCAATCCGACTTTCAAGACCGGTTCCAACAATTGGGGCTTCCGGGCGAACCAATGGCACAGCCTGACGCTGCATGTTCGAACCCATCAGGGCACGGTTAGCATCATCATGTTCGAGGAATGGAATCATTGAAGCCGCTACCGAAACAATCTGATTCGGTGCGATATCCATGTATTTCAGATCTTTCGGCTCAACCACCGGGAAGTCACCTTCGAATCGGGCCTTAACCTTCTCTTCGGCAAACTCACCGTTGCTTTTTATTTTAATATTCGCTTGTGCGATATTATGCGTATCCTCTTCTTCGGCAGTAAGGAAAATAATTTCCTTACTCTTCACCTTACCATTTTCAATTTTCCTGTAAGGGGTTTCTATGAATCCCATTTTATTCACTTTTGCGTGTACGCAGAGTGATGAAATAAGACCAATGTTTGGCCCTTCAGGAGTTTCAATGGTACAGAGGCGACCATAGTGAGTATAGTGTACGTCACGCACTTCAAATCCAGCTCGCTCACGCGATAAACCGCCAGGACCGAGTGCCGACATTCTTCTCTTGTGTGTAATCTCAGCCAACGGATTTGTTTGATCCATAAACTGAGAAAGTTGGTTGGTACCAAAGAATGAGTTGATTACTGAAGACAATGTCCGTGCGTTGATAAGGTCAACAGGTTTAAAGTCTTCATTATCGCGAACATTCATCCGCTCTTTAATGGTACGTGCCATACGTGCAAGTCCAACACCAAATTGTGTGTAGAGTTGCTCGCCTACGGTTCTTACCCTACGGTTACTTAGGTGATCAATATCATCTATAAGTGCCTTCGAGTTAATAAGACCAATAAGGTACTTCACAATAAGAATTATATCCTCTTTTGTGAGTACGCGCTGATCATACGCCAAGTCTAGACCTAACTTTTTATTAATTCTGTATCGGCCTACCTCACCGAGGTCATAGCGCTTCTCACTGAAGAACAAGCTCTGAATAATATCACGAGCTGTTTGCTCATCAGGAGCTTCAGTATTTCTTAATTGGCGATAGATTTGTTCAACAGCTTCTTTCTCTGAATTGGAATTATCTTTTGCCAGCGTGTTGAAGATGATGTGATAATCGGCAACGTTTACATCTTCCCGGTGAAGAATAATGGATTTTACTCCTGACTCTAGAATTGTCTCAACATCTTCAGCAGACAGTACATGGTCACGTTCCAATAATACTTCGTTACGATCAATGGATACCACTTCTCCGGTATCTTCATCTACGAAGTCTTCTGTCCAGGTGCGCAATACCCGTGCTGCCAGTTTACGTCCGGCAATTTTCTTAAGTGTATTCTTGCTTGCTTCAACTTCTTCAGACAGACCGAACAAATCGAGAATATCTTTGTCGGTTCCAAACCCTATTGCGCGAAGCAGTGTGGTTACAGGGAATTTCTTTTTACGGTCGATATAGGCATACATTACCGAGTTTACATCGGTAGCAAATTCGATAAAGGAACCTTTAAATGGTATGATACGAGCAGAGTATAACTTCGTACCATTGGTGTGCTTGCTCATGGCAAAGAACACACCTGGTGAACGGTGAAGTTGGGATACAATTACACGTTCAGCACCATTGATTACGAAGGAGCCTTTTTCCGTCATGTATGGAATGTTTCCGAGAAACACTTCCTGCTCAATCGTTTCAAAATCTTCGTTGTCCTCATCGTTACAGGTGAGGCGAAGCTTAGCTTTCAAAGGAACAGAGAATGTTAATCCTCTGTCGATACACTCATCCACATCATACTTGGGCGGGTCGATGGTGTAATCCACGAATTCCAAAACGAAATTTTCGCGGGAATCCGATATCGGAAAATTCTCTGCGAAAACTTTGTAGAGACCTTCGTTCTGCCTTTTTTCAGCAGGCGTATCAATTTGTAAAAAATCTTTGAATGACTGGAGTTGTACATCCAGAAAATCAGGGTAGTCGATTACTTTTTCAACTGAAGAAAAGTCGATTCTACCATTACTATTTTTCTTTGCCAAGGTGCTTAACGTTTATGTTCAAATCCTGGACGAGTATTGTAGCGGGTACGATGCTACAGGTATAAATAGGAATAGACCTTGTCCCGCTCCGATTTTTTTCGGGGCGGGACAGGCCTAACAGGAGGCGCTAGACGTACCCATCGCCTTTGAGTAGAATTACTTCAACTCAACTTCAGCACCCGCCTCAACGAGTTGCTTCTTCAGGCTTTCAGCTTCGTCTTTCGGCAAGCCTTCTTTGATGGTTTTAGGAGCACCGTCTACTACGTCTTTAGCTTCTTTCAAGCCAAGACCAGTAAGTTCCTTAACAAGCTTCACAATCTGAAGCTTATTGGCACCGGCAGCCTTAAGTACTACATCAAAGTTTGTTTTTTCTTCAACTGCAGCAGCGGGGGCACCGGCAGCAGGGCCAGCAACAACTGCAGCAGCAGCAGGTTCGATACCGTAGGTTTCTTTCAAATAAGAAGCAAGTTCAGTTACTTCTTTAACAGTGAGTTCAACAAGTTGATCTCCAAGAGCTTTAACGTCAGCCATTTTTAGTAAAATTTAAAATTTTGATTCAACAATTATTAATTAGTACGTTCTTCCAAAGTCTTCACCAATCCAGCCAGTGTATTCTTTCCACTCAAGAGGGCAGAAACAACATTCTTGGCAGGTGATTGCAACAAGGAAATAACATCGCCAATGAGCTCATTCTTACTTTTCAACTCACTAAGCGTATTCAAGTTTTCTTCTCCTATAAAAAAATCGGAGTCGATGGAGGCGGCCTTCAGTACAGGCTTGCCGTCAAGCTTTTTACGAAAATCTTTAATGACTCTTGCAGGGAGATTTCCGATTTCTTTTGAAAAAAGGACGCCTGAAAAACCATGTAGTGTTTCGAAAATTGGAGAGTAATCAACACCTTCCTGCTTTTCGAGTGCTTTTTGAATAAGTGTGTTTTTATACACACGGTATTCAATGCCGCTCTTGTAACATAGCCTTCTGAACGCATTTACCTGTGCTACGGTTAATCCACCGGCATCGGTAATATAGAAGTGTGTGTTTTCGGCAAACTTCTGACTGAGTTCCTCAATAATTTGTGCTTTTTCTTCTCTGGTCATGTTTTTGTTTTCTTAAATACCAGCAATAGAACCCGTGTCAACCCTTACGCCTGGGCTCATTGTTGTAGAAAGGCTGATACTTCTGAAGTATGTTCCTTTCGCAGAGGCAGGCTTAAGTTTTGCAACCATATTAATCATCTCCATAGCATTGTCCCTGATTTTGTCAGGTGAGAAGGAAGCTTTCCCGATGCTTACGTGTATGATTCCGGTCTTATCAATTTTGAAGTCGATTTTACCTGCTTTTACTTCTTTCACAGCTTTACCGACTTCTAGCGTAACAGTTCCTGATTTGGGGTTTGGCATTAATCCACGTGGACCTAATACCTTACCAAGTTTACCAACCTTGGCCATAACGGTGGGGGTACAGATGATCACATCGATATCTGTCCAGCCACTTTCAATTTTCTGGAGATAATCATCCAGACCAACGTGATCAGCACCAGCATCCTGTGCTTCCTGAACTTTATCAGGAGTACAAAGAACCAGTACGCGAACGGTTTTACCGATCCCGTGAGGTAATGAAACAACTCCACGAACCATTTGATCGGATTTCTTTGGATCAACACCCAATCGGATGTCGAGATCCACGGAAGAATCAAACTTAGTGAAGGATATATCTTTGAGAAGCTCAGCAGCAGCATCCAGTGAATAAACCTGATCTGCATAGTACGTAGCCATTACGGCTTTTCTCTTATTTGTAATCTTTGCCATGACGCATTAATTCTATACTGTCAATGATTAATTCTCCCACGGAGGTGTTCCTGTAACAGTCACCCCCAGACTTCTTGCTGTACCGGCTACCATTTTCATAGCGGACTCAATTTTGAAGGCATTCAAATCGGGCATTTTTAATTCAGCAATTGATTTCACTTGATCCCAGGTGATGGAGCCAATTTTAACCCTGTTCGGTTCATTAGATCCCTTTTGCTTCTTCATTGTCTCCAATATCAGGTTGGCTGCAGGAGGTGTTTTAATTACAAAGTCGAATGATTTGTCGTTATATATTGTAATCAACACCGGAAGCAACTGACCCGGTTTGTCCTGTGTACGTGCATTAAACTGCTTGCAAAAGTCCATAATGTTAAGACCCTTGCTACCTAATGCAGGACCAATCGGGGGAGAGGGATTTGCCGCTCCACCTTTTACCTGCAATTTCAGATATCCTGTAATTACCTTTGCCATGTTATACTTAATCTAACTTTTCAACCTGCATATAATTCAATTCAACAGGTGTATTCCTGCCAAATATCTTAACCATTACATTGAGCTTCTTCTTCTCCTCAAAAATCTCCTCAACTGTTCCGGTAAATCCACTGAATGGTCCGTCCATTAC
>CAZCRJ010000035.1:0-1044 GCA_964501015.1 uncultured Roseivirgaceae bacterium
CACCAGCGTAAATACAGGGGTACTGCTTAGCGAGAACCCCATAGTAACATTAAGTTTTTCAACACTACCGGAAATACCATGCAATGCCGGCATTAGCAATTTTTCATCAGGTAACACCAATAATGTTTCTTCGGGCACCATGCCTTGTTTTAGCATCTCGTCCATCACCTGGCTCATTATTTTTGCCTGTCCAACGGGTTGGGCTGCTCCATATACCTTTACTGTTTTAGGTGTTCTGAAATTGGCCGGTGACTGATCTTCAAATGTTTTCTTCAAAACACTGTGCTGTTGGTATTCGCGAAAGAATTCTCCTGCCTCCTGTGCCTTGTTGTTTACATAGTATTCGTCAATATCCCAGTACACATCACTACCCTGTTCGGCAAAATGGGAAAGGATTACCTCCTCCGCTTTGGTGAGTGCATTAAATCCGATAAACATTGATTTCTCGGGGAGTATTGCTTCACCTTCCCTTCCAGTTGAGATTTTTCCATCAGTAAGAATTCGCTCAGCAACTTCACGGTGAACCATACCTTCATACGCCAAACCATCCTTCATGAGATTTTTACGAAACGTGGCATACACTGCGCCCAGGTTTCGCCACACGTCAAGGAATTTCTGCTTATGTACAGTGGAATGTTCATCAAAATTTCCCCAGAAATCAAGGAGGAACGCCTTCTGTTCGTCAGTGAGGTAATCAAACAACGCATCGAGTTCTTTCTGCTGGCTAAGGTCTTTAAACAATAGCGGTGCATTTACAAGGTATTTATCAACTTCTTCAAAGTCGCGCAACAACATCTCGCCCCAGAAGTAAAACTGATCGAAGGACTCCTGTATGCCCACTACTTGCTGATAGGCAGTATGAAGCCGGTACACGAGTTCCAGTTTATCCGGAACATTTGCAGAAGAGGATCCAGCAATAAAATCTTCGATGGTGAGCAGCGAGGGCGAAAAGGCCGGTTTATCTAATAGAGCGCTGAGATGCTTTCTAAAATAAAGGATGGCCCTTCGGTTTGGAAACACCAGCGTTAAGGCACTAAGATCAGT
>CAZCRJ010000035.1:1072-12364 GCA_964501015.1 uncultured Roseivirgaceae bacterium
AAATTTTTTGAGCAGTATCGTATAGAAATGGTTTCATGTTGATGATTCAGATTATAATCCCAGTCCTAACTGGTTTTCGTCTTTCCATTTGTCAGGTTTTGAATTTTTTGATTTCACTTCTTTCACTACACCACTGCGCACATAAAGCACGTAGCCTTCCACCTTAGAAAAATTCATATTCCGTAAAATATCCATGTAGTGAAGCACTTGTTGCTGATCTGCCTTTGAAGGTGATCCCGTTTTAAAATCAATTACAACAGCATGCTTATCTCGTATAAGCAGCCTGTCGATGCGGCTTTCCTCCCCACCGGGAAGGAGTATTGGCACTTCTGTTCGCACCTCCCATTGCTTGTCGAACCAGGGCGCAACATCGTTCTGCTCCAGCAAGCCTTTCAATTCTTCTTGCAACGTTTGCCTTTCTGATCCGGATATGATGCCTTCAGCTATCGCCCTATTCAATGCTGCCTCCAAATCATCACGATACCGAATAAACGACAGAAGGGTATGCACATGAATTCCGTATCGGATTTTTTTCTCCTGATCGCCATGCGCAGGTTCAAAATACGATTTGCCCGACTGGCGGATAACAAGTTTATCGCGCCAGCGCGAAACAGGGTAGGTTTTCAGTTCAACCACAGCAGTACTGACAATTTTCTCTTCCTTCCTGACTCCATTCAAGTTACCAAGTTTCCATTCCTTACTGCCTTCATCCCAGTGTTGCTTTAAAAATTCATCTGACTGAATGCAGGCAAATAGTAAGGTTGACACTGCTGTAAGTTTACCGTCATCCTTTTTCGGGAGTGGCGCTACCACCAGCAATCCACGTTCCGCTCGGGTAAACGCTACATACATGATGTTGAGGTTATCAAGAAAGGTGTGGGTTCGTTCTTGTTCGTATACTTCGTGGAAGTATGTTTCAGTAAGCGCATTGCTATATCTCACAGGCAGAAATCCCGATTCCTTGAAAATGCCCTGTTCAGATTTAACCCAAAGGTTGGGCGATTTGCCAGAGGCATGATCCAGTGACCAGGCACAGAACGGTACAATCACATACCTGAATTGCAATCCCTTCGACTTATGAATGGTTAATATCTGCGCAGCATTAATTTCACCGGAAGTTTTAAGGGAAGTTTTATCGGTGTTCTTGTTGTCTTCCCACCACTCGAGAAATGCCTGTAAGTCGTTACGCTCGCGTCCGTTAAAATTGAGCACGATATCCTGAAAGGCCTGAAGATAGGCCAGGTCACCATACTGATTCGTCAGGTTAAAAACCAGGATCAGGCTCTCTGTCAGTTCAAATAGCGGAAGTTTTTTCAACGACACCTTTTGCTTTGTAAAGGCATCCGGCAAGTGCTTTTCAAACGCCACCATATTGGTTACCGAGAATGTTTCACTCAGCATTGCATCTGGTTTATGGATACGTACATATTCATATGCGAGTTCCGCCCGTGCAATGGTATCATCCGGATTATGGAGATACCGCAATGCAGACAACACCAGGTTCACAGTGCCGGAGCCATCGATACGCAACGATTCATTGGAGATAATATCGTACTTGCATCCCGGCTTTGCATGTAACGAATGTTTATGCTCCAAAATATAATTTACGATGGACTGTCCTTCATCATTTGTTCGTACCAGTATGGCAATATCTTTCAACGGCACCCCCTCCCTTTGGAGTTGTTCAAACATGTTCACCAATTTCGCTTTCGCGGATTCCTTCCACTTCTGATCTTCCTCATGCGGGATAAAACTCACCTGCACAAATCCCTTTTCTTTGGAAGAGAATTGTTGAACCACTTCGTTGTACACATCCGTGGCCATGGTACCACTGGTAAGTTCAGCAACCTTTCGGGCGGCTACCCGGAAAAGAGAATTGTTAAACGAGATAACATGTTCTGTGCTCCGGTAATTACTGGTTAATTCCTTAACCTCAACCCGCTCCTCCCCGATCTGATCTGAAATTTGCTTTTGCAACAACGAAAGATTCCCTCCGCGCCAGCGATAGATCGCCTGCTTCACATCACCAACCACCAGGCATTTGTGGCCGGAGTCAAGACTGTTGGTAACCAGGGGAAAGAAATTATTCCACTGCATACCGGAAGTATCCTGAAACTCATCGATCAGGTAATTCCTGTAAAACGATCCTACCTTTTCATAAATAAAGGGCGTATCGCTTTCTCCGATTACACCGTTCAAAAACTTTGGCGCATCAGACAACAGCATCAGGTTGTTGGTTGCTTTGTACTCCTTTAGTTTTCGTGAGATATCGGAGAGCAATCCAAACGCATAGAAGTTATTCAATACCACTTCAGCCGATAGTGCTGCCTGGTGATACGTTTCCCTATACTTAAGGATGTCATTCATCAGCGGAACAAGCTTTTCGCTAGCTAGTTTCTCTGTTACTACTGCCTGATTGGATTCTTTACTCGGCCAGTTCTTTGCCAGTTGATATTCTTTAGCGGGCCGTTTGCCAACATCGTCCGACTGAAACTCAGCAGCAGCGCTTATTTGTGAAACTTTTTTAAACCATCCATAGCCACCACCATGTGGGTATTTGAAATCACGTTCATCCAAACCGGTATCCTGGATCAGGCGTACGGCCTGTTCTGCTTTTTTCCTGATTCCCTTTACATATTCATGCTTTTGCTTTCGCAATTCCTTAATCAGGTTGGGGAAAAAGTTTTCTTTACCCGTTACGGTATTCAACTCATCTTCAATGACCTTAAAATCTTCCCTGAAGATCTCTTTGGCAAATTCAATCAGGCCGTGCCGTACATCCCAGGCCTTCTCGGTGGCCAGGTTATCCTCGGCAAACTCAATCATCCACCGGGTCAGGTCTTCATTTTTGCCTAATTCATCCATCAACGCATCAACCACCTCGGCCAGCACGGCATGTTGATCAAGCTCAAGTCTGTAATCACCCGATAATCCGGACTCCCGTGTGAAGGAGCGAATGACACGTTGAAAAAAAGCATCAATCGTGCTGATGGAGAATTGCGCGTAGTGGTGCAGTATACCGTTTCGCAACTCATGGCAATTTTGTTGAAACGAAGTATCATCAAGGTTTAATTCCTTTTTAAGTTCACACGCCAGTGAATCTTCTTCACCGCTAGCAAAAGCATTGAGGTAATGAATGATGCGCTCCTTCATTTCCTGAGTGGCCTTGTTGGTGAATGTAACCGCAAGGATATGTTTGAAATACCCGGCTTTGAAGTGCAGGGCCAGCTTCAGGTATTCTTTAGCCAGTGTTCGGGTTTTTCCACTTCCGGCTGAGCTTTTATAAATGGTAAAGGTTTTTTCGGGCATGTGTACAAGTAACGGAATGACATCAAGAAAGAAAAATATTTTGACAGGCTGTGACGATGCAACTCCGATCATAAAAGACCTTCGTTCCTGCCAAGAATGCAGGATATTTCCTTTTGGAATCAAAATTTTCATATCTTATTGAGGAATTTCGTATGCACAGGCTACCTACCTTACTCACGGCTATACTGTACTCTTTCCCGGTGCAGTTGTTGTTCAACAACTTCAAGCGAAACCATGTGCTTATTGTTTGTTGGATAATTCTGTTTGCCATGGTTACCGGCAACTTTGGTCAATACCTCGGAATACCTTATTTATTCCTTGACCCGGAATACCTCAACGAAGTGAATTTCATGAGTTTTTTTATTATCGGAAATGTGATGGCAGGTTTTACCGTAGCATTTCACATTACCTGTTATATTAATGATGGGCACCGTTTCTCCTTTGTGGGGGCTTTATCACGTCCGTTTACCAAATTCGCGTTAAATAATAGCATTATTCCATTCTTCTTTGTAGTAACCTACCTGTATTACATTCTTAGTTTCCAACTTAATAATCAATATACCACCCGTTTTGAATTGATCTGGAATATGATGGGGCTTGTCCTAGGATTCATATTGATGACGTTTATCTTTTTTCTCTATTTCTGGTTTACCAATAAGGACATTTTTAAATATGTGGTTTGCCGGATTGATGAGCAGCTCAAACAAAACGTGCAGATTACGCGGGCGAGTGCCATGCGCAAACTGGATATCGCCCGAAAGCGGCAGGTGCGTGTGGACAACTATTTTGACTATCCTTTTCATGTCAGGAAGGTTGATGACAGCGGGTTTTATGATCGTAGCACCATTACCCAGGTATTTGATCAGAATCACCTCAATCTTGTTATTATCCAGATATTTATTCTGGCACTTGTGCTGGTGCTTGGCTTCTTTAAAGACCTTCCTGAATTTCAGCTTCCGGCTGCTGCCAGCACAGTAATATTTCTTACCATTTTTGTGATGCTTACCGGGGCCTTCAGTTATTGGTTTGGCGGATGGGCATCCACAACAGCTATCATCATTTTCATCCTGTTCAATTACCTCACCGGGCAGGATTTTTTCTCCAAACGCTACGAAGCATTTGGCTTGAATTACCAAACAGAACCTGCCCTATATTCCACTGAAAATTTACGTAACCTGAATAATCCTGTCACCCTCGAACACGATCGCCAGGAAACCCTACGTATGCTTGAAAACTGGCGGGCGAAATTTCCGGGCGAGCAAAAACCAAAAATGGTTTTTATCTGTGCCAGTGGTGGAGGAAAACGTGCTGCCTTATGGACCCTTACGGCCTTACAAATTGCCGACAGCATAACCGCAGGAAAACTCACTGAAAAAAGTATTCTTATTTCAGGTGCCTCCGGGGGATTGATTGGGGCGAGCTTTTTCAGAGAACTTAAACTACGTGAGAAACAAGGAGAACCTATTAATGCATACGCCCTGAAACACCGCAACAGTCTTTCTTCCGATAATCTCAACCCGTTAATCTTCAGCTTGCTGGCCAACGATTTGTTCGTTGGCTTCCGAAAATTTAACTATGCCGGGTATTCCTATCCCCGCGACCGGGGCTATACGTTTGAGCAACAACTTGATGTCATTACCGAAAGACTAATGGACAAACCTGTATCGGCATACCGGGAGCCTGAGCAGAACGCTTTGATTCCAATGGTTATCTTATCACCTACCATTATTAATGACGGCAGAAAGCTTTACATCGCAGCACAAGGTGTGTCCTACATGAATACCGTAATGATCAACAACCGGGATTATGATCTCTCGAAGTTGGGCGGAGTGGATTAT
This sequence comes from uncultured Roseivirgaceae bacterium, assembly GCA_964501015.1. GTDB lineage: Bacteria > Bacteroidota > Bacteroidia > Cytophagales > Cyclobacteriaceae > UBA2336. Next base: position 6,220 of record CAZCRJ010000035.1, read on the forward strand.
CAGGCGTTATTCAAAGACCAGGGAGCAGAACAGCTTCGTTTTCTTTCGGCATTGCGTATGAGCGCCACCTTTCCCTACATCACACCCAATACCACCTTGCCTACCCGTCCGGCAATTCAGATTATGGATGCTGGTATTTCCGACAATTTTGGAATTTCTGATGCAGTTCGCTTCTTATTTGCGTTCTATGAATGGATTGAGGAAAATACATCTGGTGTGGTCATTCTCTCCATCCGCGATTCACCCAAGCTGGGTGAGATCGTGGAAACCAAGACCCAGACTATATTGGATGGTATATCACAACCCATCAGCACGGTATACAATAATTTTGAAAACTTCCAGGATATTGGAAACGATACTTACTTGAGTTTTGCCAAAAGCTGGTTTGCCAAACCTATCGAACGAATTGATATTCAGTACCAGATCGAATCCTATGCGCCCGTCCTTAACCAGGTGGATAGCCTGCGACAAAACAATGCCCGTGCATCCTTAAGCTGGCGGCTTACGGCCCGTGAAAAGGAAGGAATTGTGGATAACATCTACACCGATGCTAATTTGCAGCAAATGGAGAAGCTTAAGTCTCTTTTGGATAACCCTTAACCGTATGCATATTTTTCAGCCATGATACCCCAAGCTAAAATATTGCGTGTCTTTCAACTGATCGGCTTATTAAAAGGAGGCGGGCGAACAATCGAACAACTGGCGCAACATCTGGATACATCACCGCGCACCATTTACCGGTACTTTAAATTGCTGGAAGAGATCGGTTTTATTATTGATCAGGATTTTCACGGTCGGTATTTTGTTCATCGTGAAGATGGTGAAGACCCTGAAGACCGGTTTACCCTGGAAGAAGTTACCATTTTACGTCAACTGATTCAAAGTGCGGCAAGCGGTCACCCACTGCGTGGTGTACTGTTAAAGAAATTGGCCTTTCATTCGGAAGCCAAAGACATTCCTGAGCAGTTCCTAAAGCTGAGAGTGGCCAAAATGTTTCGCAAACTTTCCGAAGCGGTTGAACAAAAAAGTCAGGTGATTTTAAAGAATTATCACTCCGCTAATAGCCAGGAAATTACCGACAGGCTGGTGGAGCCCTTTCAATTTGGCGAAGGCTTTCAATCAGTATTGGCTTTAGATACCAAAGACAAACAATGCAAGTATTTTAAACTTGAACGTATCGGTGATGTGATCATCCTGGATAAGCCCTATAAATTCAGCAAGCTTCATAAAAAGACCAATACAGATATCTTCGGTATCAGCGGCCGTAAAGAGATCTGGGTGATGCTGCGGCTTTCGTTACGGGCGTATGTATTGATGCGGGAAGAATATCCGCTATCGCAACCCTATCTTGAAAAGGAAGAAACAGAAGAAAGTAAAAGCTACATCTTTAACGGACCGGTATTGCAGTTTAAGGGTGTTTCGCGGTTTGTGATGGGGCTTGCCGATGAAATTAAAATACTGGGACCACCCGAGTTCAAAGCCTATATTAAAGAGCGGTTAAAGCAGCAGAAACTAGTGTAGTTATGATTAGATATAGAATTCCCTGTGGAAAGTGATGCTATTCCATTATGAGATTAAACACTCCTTTTACAAGAAACAATTCTCCACCTTTAAAGTCGGCTGAATTTTTTATTTCAGTCCATTGATTCGTAACCTTACCCACTTTAACCGTCTTGCGAACGAAGGTGTACCCTGCGTCATCGCTATCCGTTTGAACCAGCACAAAATATTCATCACCTAAGGAGACCACCGCATCGGATGGCAAAACAATGCCTTCGCTGGAGGCGATATCAATATATGCTTCTACATACATGCCCGGTAAGAGGTTTTTAAGTTCCTCCTCGTTTTCAATGTGCCCGTGCACATTTACGGTACGCGTATCATTCTCTATTGTTTTTCCAACCAGATAAATTTCACCAGTATGTACTCCATTACCCGATCCCGGAATTGAGAACGTAAAATGTTGTCCTTCACGAATAGACGCAACATCCTTTTCAAATAATTGAAGCTCAACATGCTTATGATCTGTATTAACAATTTCTATTGCCACATCCTGAGCCGCAACGTATTTACCACGATTTATATTTACCCGGGAAATAAATCCGCTAATGGGTGAATATATCGCAATGGTCGATTCAATTGCACCGTTCTCCAGTTTCTGTAGATTAATGTTCATCAATTTCAGTTGTTCGCCTAATGCACTTACGCGTGCCTGCGTAACTTTAAAATCGGATTCGGCTTTCAGAAAATTCTTCTGAGAAGTAATATTATCACTGGCCAACGCTTTTTGTCTTTCGTAGTCTGATTCGAGGTACTTTAGTTGCGCTTTGGCTTCGAGGTAATCCTGTTGCAGTCTGATGAATTCCGGATTTTCAAGCGTAAACAATACGGAACCTTGAGCCACTTTTTCACCAGGCAGAATGGAGAGCGCTTTTACAAATCCACCAAGTTTAACGCTTACGGAAGCCTTTCGCTCAGGCGGTACATCCACATACCCATTGGCTCGAATCGTCTGGGAAAAAGATTGCTTTTCAAAACTGCCCACCTTCATGGACGATGTGGTAAATTGTTCGAGGGTAATATACACACTACCCGCATTTGCTTCCGGAACGTCCCTCACTTCTGTTGAATTCTGGCCACAGGCAAAAAGCAGTATCGCAGCCATAATAAAAAACACTATTCCTGATTTCGGGTTGAGGGGTTTTATTGTTGTACTATCCATGGTAATCAAGTTCATTAGTTAACCAGGTTATTTAATTGGATGGCCGTAAGGTTATACTGATACAGGTTCATCAAATGATTAATTTGTATCGCAACTGCCTGATCCATAGCTTGAACATATTGTAAATAGTTTATCTCTCCGCCCAAAAACGATTTACGCGCCATGGATACGGTTTCGGTTGCCAGTTGTTTGCCGGAAGTATCATAAAAATCAAGTGCCTCCTGGTATTTCTCCAGTTCACGTAGCAGCTGACTGTACCGTGCGTTTAATGAAGCCTTATAATCTTTCGATTGATTTATTACCCGCTCCGATTGAAGTTCTGCTATGTTGATGATTGCCTTTTGTGCACCAAACCATAACGGTATACCCAGCCCCACCTGGAAGGCAGGATATAGCTTATTATCTTCAACTGCATTTCTTCCCTGGAAATAGGTGAGGTGAATATCCGGAAGTAATTTATTCTTCTCCAACTGATTGTTCAGCAAGGAGGTTTGTTTCCATTGCTCATAGTACTGCACTCCCGGATGATCGGCAAGGTTAACAGGAATAACCTCTACCCTATCCAGCACCTGATTGCCTACCGTAAACGCTTCTTCTGTTTGCAGCCAACGATTCAGATCCGCATAGGCTGCCTGAATGGATGAACGGGTTTGCCTTACCTGCAGCGCAACTTCCTGCTTTTTAGTATCAGCGGTAAGCTTCTCCAGGTAATTTGTTTCACCAAGCCGGTAGCGCTTTTCGGCAGCCTGGGCAAAATCTGTATAAATGCTATCGAGGGTAAGGTAGTAGGCTAAAAGATTTTGCCAGTAAACAGCCGTATAGTACGAACGCGATACCTCCTGAACAAGCATCCTGTTATCCAAGGCAAATTGTTGCTCCTGCATACGAAATGATCCTTCAAATGCCCGCTTTTGCTTGCTATAAACAGTTGGAAAGGCAAGCGTTTGCTGAATGCCCCAAACACTAAGTGCATCTCCAACCGGTGGAAGATTGGCCTGATCCTTACCATAAAAAACCACCGGCTTTTCCAGGTTAAATGAAGTTTTGATAAATGCTTTTGATTGTTCCACAGATAATGATGAAGACTTCAAACCAGCATTATTTTTTTCAGCAAGGGAAACAGCATCCTGAAGGGAGAGTGTACGTGGTGATTGTGCTAGGCTGATGAAGGAAAGTAATACCAAAACAATTGTGACCGGTAATTTTTTATTTTTCTTTCGGAGGAATGGTCCTTCACCAGAGTCAACAATTGAATAGAGTACCGGTAATACCACCAAAGTTAGAAATGTGGCAGAAACCAAGCCCCCAATAACCACGGTGGCCAGCGGACGCTGCACTTCTGCCCCGGCATTGGTTGAAACCGCCATGGGAAGAAAACCCAGTGCAGCAGCCGATGCCGTGAGTAACACCGGACGTAATCGTTCTTTGGTGCCCCGTATTATGCGCGTTTTCATATCAGCAATTCCCTTGTGTTTTAGTTCTTTGAAATGCTCGATCAGTACAATACCATTCAATACGGCAATACCAAACAAAGCAATAAATCCTACTCCTGCCGATATGCTAAAGGACATATCGCGCAACCAGAGCAGCAAAACCCCGCCAACAGCGGATAAAGGGATTGCGCTGTAGATCATCAAGGCATCTTTTACTGAATCGAATGCAAAGTACAGCATAAAGAAAATCAATACGAGCGCAACGGGTACAGCTACCATCAGGCGCTGCCGTGCACTCCGAAGGTTCTCGAACTGCCCTCCATAGGTAATGTAGTACCCGGCAGACAAATTAATTTTTGATTCTATTATCGATTGAACATCCTTCACTACCGATTCCAGGTCCCGGTTCCGTACGTTGATCCCAATAACTATTCTTCGCCTGGTATCGTCACGAGAAATTTTTGCCGGCCCTTTGGAGTATTGAACGGTAGCAACTTCCCGCAATGGTATTTGTCCGCCAGCCGGCAATGGGATATACATATCCTGTAAATTTTCAATGTCTTGGCGGGCTTCCTTTTCAAACCGTATGACCAGATCGAAACGTTTTTCCTTTTCGAAAATACTTCCGGCAGAAAGACCTGCAAAGCCAGCCGAAACCATCATGTTCAAGTCTGCTATGTTTAAACCATACTTGGCAATTTTTCCCCGATCATACCGTACAGTCATTTGCGGTAACCCGGTGATTTTTTCAACGATAATATCTGCCGCACCTTCTACAGGACGAATTAACTTTTCAATTTCATGAGCTTGCTTGCTCAGAACATCCAGATCTTCTCCAAATAGTTTAATTGCCAGATCTGCCCGGACGCCTGTAATAAGTTCATTAAACCTCATTTCGATCGGCTGCGTGAATTCATAGTCAATACCTGGCAGGATACTTAATTTCTCCTTGAATTTGTCCGCCAGTTCATCCTTGGACTTGGCCGTAACCCACTCACCGCGGGGCTTTAATTTTATAATTACATCGGTCTCCTCCATAGACATTGGATCGGTGGGAATTTCAGCCGCACCAATCCGGGTAACCACATGCTCCACTTCCGGAAAACCCAATAAAATTTTTTCCATTTCCGTAACCGCCTGAATGGTGTTGGTTAAGGATGTACCGGTTTTAAGAACAGGTTGAATGACAAAGTCCCCTTCATCCAGAGTAGGTACAAATTCTCCACCCATGGAATTGAATAAGAGCACCGCTCCGATCAATAATGAAAAAGCAAACCCTAATACGAGTTTTTTCTGGGTTAGTGCCCACACCATTATAGGCTCGTGAAGTTTTTCAAACCAGGTCATAATACGCCTGGATATATTTTTTTTATCTTCCGGAACCGGCTTCAAGAATAGCGCAGAAACTACCGGCACATACGTAAAGCAAAGAATTATGGCACCAATAAGAGCGAAGGAAAAAGTAAGCGCCATTGGCTTGAACATTTTCCCTTCAACACCGGAAAGCGAAAGTATGGGAATAAAAACAAGAACAATAATAAGCAAACCGGCAAGTGCGCTATGTTGCTTGCTGATCTGGTAAGCAATGAACTCAACAATGATTACGGCTCCGTCAATGATAATCCCAAAATCAATCGCTCCCAGACTCATCAGGTTGGCATCAACACCCATCAGGTACATCATGCTAAGTGCAAATAATAAGGAAAGTGGAATGATGGAAGCAACCACCAGCCCTGACCGAATATTTCCCAACAGCAATACCACTACAAAAATCACAATCAAACATCCTAATGTCAAGTTCTCTACAATGGTAAAGGTTGTTCTTCCTATCAAATCACTGCGGTCAACGATCGGATTGATAAATATACCCGGGGGTAATGTTTTCTGAATGGTGGCTACCCGTTGTTTTACTTCTTCTATTACTTTTCCGGAATTGGCATCTTTCAGCATCATGATTTGCCCCATCACTTTTTCTCCTTCGCCATTGGAG
>CAZCRJ010000036.1:0-12348 GCA_964501015.1 uncultured Roseivirgaceae bacterium
TACGAAAAGGAAAGGTTAAGTGCTATTGCTTTTTTCAGTGCCTTGCCACGAGCTTCTTCGCTGAAATCAAATGCCTCAACTTCCCAACCTTTACCAGCTGCATAAAGTGCATTACGTCCTTCACCCTCTGCAGGAAGCAAAAGTTTGGCCGGCTTGTGTTTATCCAGTTGTTTCTTGAAAAATGCATTTGGCTCATTACCATACACTGATTCAATAGTTTTGTAACGGTCATTCCAGAATTGTTTACTCATAGCGATATTGTGATAAGCATAAAACACGTTTACGATTTATAAAATTCGCCTTGTCAGAAAGCTTCTCTTTAGCTATGCTGATGTACTGAATCAAATTTTTTCGAATAGGAGTAGAAAAAATTAATATAGATTGATCGTGATAACCGCAACGTTACCGGAAGTAATGCGATGACCGCAGCAATGATAGCGAACATATATACTTCCGTTGATGGATTGACGAGCACCCGTAAGGCAACATAAATGGTAGTGAACCACGCCACCTGCAAGGCATAACTAACATACATGGCCCCGGTGTAAAATGAAGGCTCAGGCTGATAACTCAACCCACAATGTTCACATTTTTCCGGCATCCTCCAGAAACCCTTTGAATAGGCTTGTGTTGTAAAAAGAGGTCCGGTATGACAACGCGGACATTTATGATAAATAATACTATATATCCTTTTCCCCTTTTTGATCAACATTATTTTCAGTAGTTAGCTTCATTTTAAAAGAAGAAATACCGTACAAACCCAATAAGTCCTAATCCCAGCAAAACTAAACCCGGAATCATTCGAATAAGTCGGTTGTCTTTAAATGTTGAGGCCACTTTATGTGCTGATACCGCCAGCAGGCTGAGCAGTGCCATGGCACCAACAGAAGTACCTAAGATATAACTGTGCATACGCCATCCGGTGCTTATATCTATCCACCCATTCGATTTTAAAAACGCTGTTAGAATTATCCAGAAAGGAATGGCCTGAGGATTTAGTAAGCTTAAAACAAACCCCCTGCGAAAACCACTTTGCTCAAATTTTACAGTTAGGGTGGACGGTTTTCGCACCGACCATAAACTAAGCACGCCAATGGCAGTCATAATGATGGCGCCCCATAGTTTAAAATTTGCCAAAACAGTTGGTGACGACATAATGATTTGCTCAAACTCAACGGCTATCCATGCGTATGGATACTCGACAATGGAGACCGCTAACGCAAAACGAAGTGCCGTTTTAATTTTATGCTCAAGCCCCATCTGGAGCACCAGCAGGTTAAGGGTACCAGGAGGAATGGATCCTAAGAAACTAAATACCAATCCAACAAAGAAAACCTGTACAATCAACGTAGTATTAAATTAGGCTTACCTGAATTCGTATCCATACCCCATTAATTGTGTTAATAAACTATTGGGTGCATCTGTTGCTGTTGCCCGCCCCTCCAGTTTAGGAGCAATAGGCGAATTTTTTTCAAGGTATTCCTTTATAACATTATGTAATGTTGCGCCTAACTTCTTTGGCTCAGCAACATTTTCAACCCTGCAAATTGTAGTATCCGGATCTCCTTCCCGCTCACAAGCTACAATCGAATAATTTTTTGATAAATTAACAGACTTCCCTTTTACCTTCATCCAGTTTACACGTTTGCCCGGCTCATTGGCGATGGTAAAATTTACTTCCATTCCTTTAAATCGAATTACCCAGCCGCCAAATCGTTTGGCTGGGTCTTTGGCGAAAGCGTTATGCAACTCCTTCTCCATCCAATCCCACAATTGTTTACCGGTAATGGTGCCAGACTTGGCCTCACTGTCAACCGGCAACATGCTCCATAAATAATCTTCTGTAATTTCAGCTACACCTGTTTTAGGATCGGGTACCAACGGTGGACAAAACCTGAATCCATTGCTTAACGCGATGTCAGGTTTGAACTTCCACATGATGGCATCAGTGATGAAGTTATCCATGGGTGTTTCGATGACATAATACCGAACCAGTGGTGTTTTGGTTTTACCAATCACTCTATCCAATCTTTCCCGGTAGGGTTCGCGCGCTTTTGCCACCAGCGCTTTCATTTCTTCATCCTCCTTGTATACTTCCGGATCTACATCCAGTAAGTGATAACTCTGATCTTTGACTACGCCATCTTCCAAAACAAAATCAAGTCGGGCCACAAAGGAACCGAATGCACCAGGTTCGGTAACTTTTGCATACGCTCCTGGAATAGGCTCGCGAACACGCTCATGTGTATCGGCACCAAGAATATAATCGACTCCTTTAATAAATGGCATATTGGATAATCCAATCTGCTGTGCTAGCCCCATGTGGGTAAGCAGAATAACGATATGACATCCTTCATATTCGCGAAGTATTTTGATGTACTTGGCTACATTTTCTTCCGGATGTGAAAAGCGTATACCATCGCTATAGGCTGGCGATTGACGTTTCGGAGTGAGCGGATCGTTATACCCGATGAATCCTATTTTCATTCCCCCAATATTCTTTACATAATACGGAGGAAAAATCAGGTCGCCATTAAATGCATCCTTTGTATCGTGAAACATATTCGCGCATACTTTTGGTGATGTGTAGGCAAACATGTCTTTCATCATCAACTCCTTACCATATACCACTTCCCAGTTGCCGGGCAACATAAGGTCATACCCAATGTTATTCATCAAAGGCACAATGGCCTGTCCTTCGGTGAGGGCGGCAACACCGCCACCCTGGAAACAATCTCCTCCATCTAGTAAAAAAGTATTGGCAGGATTTTGCTCACGCAACGTGTTGATCATAGTTTTAAGCGTTGCATATCCGCCACGTTTTTTATACACAGGTTTCCCTTGCTCAATAAAGAATTCATCGTGTATCAGTAATTGAGCATGAATGTCAGCTGTGTGTAGCAACGTTACTACTGAAGCCTTTCCATCCTTAACCGCTTTGTTGCCAAAAATCTCCTTGCTTTTTTCCTTACCGTCACCATCATTTAAAGCTGAAGCAGAAAGAGGTGATACCAAACCGCCCCCAATGCCGAGTGCTAGTCCGAAGCCGCTGGCCTTCTTTAAAAACTCTCTTCTGCTGGCTTCTGATAGTCCAACATGAAGTTCCCTTTCTTTGGCTGATGTAATCTCTGCATTACACGAATGGCATGAACAATGATGTAAATGATCCATTAGTATTTATGGATTTAAATGAAACGTATTAACTAAAAAAAGAGGGTGCCCGACAGATTATTTTATTACAGGCTTCCTGGCTTCTGCCCAGGAGTCAAACCCACCCCGCAAATCATATACTTCCTTAAATCCGGCTTCGGTAAGTATTTTTGCAGCAGAGACACTTCGAACACCACCCTTGCAATACACAAATACAGGTTTGGATTTATCCAGATTGCTGATTTGTGCCTTAAAATCACTGTCATAGTAATTGATCAGAATTGATTCTGCCAGGTGGCCATTAGCAAACTCGTCAGGGGTACGCACATCGAGTATAATTTTATCGGTTGTGGCCGCAAGTTTCTCTTCAAAACTATCCGTTGATAATTGTTGAGTACCACTTTTTTGTCCATCACAATTTGTAATAACAAAAGCAAGTGCAATCAGTATAACTAAAAATGAATTTCCTTTCATACTATCGATGGTAATGTTCATAATTTATTCCTGTACTATTCGTTAAAACCCAAGCTTCACATAATTCCAGTTTTCTTTTTGTCGTTTAATGATCTCCACTAAACCATAAGGAACTGTTTTGGCAAAAGGCACTAAATCTTCATGTTTTATATTTCGTTGGCTCATGGTGAACTCACATCCAACAAAGGAAACATCGCTGAGGTTCATTTTGTGGATACGGTTTACATACTTGGAGTTCTTCTTTAACAAAAATTCCATCCCTGGTCCGTGGCACACTATTTCAATTTCTGCCTCCGGCATTGCTTTCTTGATATTCCCCACCTGGTTGACCAATGACTTGTGCACCACCGTATCGGCCGATTGAAGGTGAAGCACAATCTTCGTCTCCGATTGAGCAAATCCTGACACGGTCACGAGAAGAAAGATAAATAGAAAAAGTTTGCTCATATGAGGTTCCTATAAAGTATGTAAAATTGCATCCCTATAACTCAGAAGAATGTGACTTTTGTTACAGACCTTAAGTTAGCAGAATCCTCTCGGATCTGGTGCTTATTAAAAATAATAATCCAGCATAAGGGAAAGGTGATGCATATCGACCTTATTGTGGTAATAAGCCGGTATCTCATCGATTCTAGTGGTCATATTACCCTTGTAGAGATAAAGTAAATCAGCCTGTAAGCCCTGCATAAATCCAGTAAACTTATAGCGCGCACGCATATTAACCTGATAGTACGATGGCATGGAGTATTTATTCAGTTTTGCATTATCTATAGAAGGCAACATGTATAAACCTGCTGCGGTTTGAAGAGACAAATGCTTTTGCTTGTCCAACATACGGTTGTTCTGTACCATCACTGCATGTACATCGCCCAAGCCTTCTGAACGTTCGCGCTGCATGAATGTATAAAACGACTCTACTCCCCACTCTCGCGGAAACAGGAAACGACCATGACGGGTAATTCGGGTATAATTCAGGTTCCACTCATCTCCCCTGTTGTTATTGGTCATGCTCAGACGGGAACTGAAACTATGCGATTGCTCTCCTTTTGTTATGTATTGTCGTGAAATGGAAAGGGTATCATCAAACAATGACTGCTGCCATAAATATTGAAATCCCAGCATCCAGGTATACTGCTCATCCTTCTTTTTCCATTCTACTTTATTAAGGGCAAGGTTAAACAGCTTATCTGCATGGTAATTCCACAACTGATAATTCAGGTTTCGAATAGGGTTCAACTCAACATTCCCAATAGTAACATTCCGTGTTGTTACATATCCGGCATAATCAGCCTTTTCACCACTCGTTGAACGACCGCCTGGGTACACCCCTATGGATTGGCCCATATCATACCATCGTGTAGTTCCGCGGGGAGATGTTTTCCACAACAAGCCACCTCTAACCTTAATTGTTTTCCAGTTGTTCAGCTCCATCCAAAATCCTTCCTGAAGGTTTGGCCGCATGCGTCCGTCCTGTAAATTGATCAATGGTGTTTTAAGGTGGAATTTCCCGACCTGTATATGAGATTTTGATGCTTGTGAGAAATAATAGCGAAGGTAAAGGTCTTCCAGCCGATCGAGGTCACCATGATTTTCCGGGTCTTCAATATCAAACAGACTAATCTCATAGCGGTTGAAAAAAGGTGCATGGGGCTCCAGGCTGGAAGAGGCGAGGTTATAAATTATAAACCCCGACATGCCTATCTGAAAGTTCTTGATAATGGGCGAGTAATATCCTAATCCTCCACCAAGACCTAACGCATAATAATCAGGATACTCATCATGATTCATCGTGCTCATGAAGTAACTGCGAAAGTGTCCTTCAAAGGTTCCTAATTTGTGCAGCACATTGCAGAGACTGTCATTCTCCACGCAATGGGAGTTGATGATGGCATTACGTGCCGACCAGCTGGGATCTTGATGCTGCGACCATGAACTGAACGAAAACAGAAATAACACTATGCCAACAATTCCTCTCACCATTACTTCACCGTTGCGATTTGCTTACTTAATTTCTTTTGTTTGTCGAGTATGGGTTTAAACGGACCGTACTTATGCTGATCTTCTGAAAAGTCGTCAGAGAACGGCCCGAAGGGATGATCTACAGGTTTTTTGGAAACGTCCGGCCAGTCGGCAGACAAATCTTTACCCGGTCGGGGAAGCGAATTTACATAGGCTGCAATATCCCACGCTTCTTCATCTGTTAATTGTGGCTCGTTGTACGTTGCCCCCAACGGCATGTTAGCCTTTATGTACCCTGCAAAACGGGATAACCTAAAAAGACCAGCGCCATGATTATAACTTTTTGTACCCCATAAGGGTGGATAAATCCATTCTGTTCCTGCTTCATTCAAAATTCCTTCACCACCCAATCCATGACACAGTGTGCATTTTTCTTCATACACTACTTTTCCTTTCACTGCACTTGCAGGCCTGTCCATGAATGCGAGTTCTGGTAATCCTGCACCTTTCGGGATTTTATTTTTTTGAACATCTTTTCCCACCCACTTGATATAGGTAACCATTGCTTTCATCTCACGGCTTTCAGTATCCAGTGCCTGCCCATTCAGACTGCGTTCAAAACAATCATTCACTCTTTTCTCGATGGTTTCTTCCATACCAGAGCGTGCACGAAATTTCGGATAGGTAGCTGCTACAGCACTGTAATTATTTCCAAACGGTTTAGTTCCAGCTTCCAGGTGGCAATTCTGGCAATTCATACCGTTACTGACAGGTGTGACTTTTCCATTCGGGCCAAGGTACTTCGAGGTGTGCACAATGAGTTCCTGTCCGTAGCGAATGGCTTCGCCTTCCACTCCTTCCGGGATAGTTGATTCTTCGGGTGCTTTCCATAAATCCGGAATAACCGAAACTTTTTCCATGCGAACTGCTTCTATCTTTTTGGGTGTGTTAATCCAGGCTGCTAACTGAGGAGCAAAAAGAAGCGAACCCGCCATGACCAAAACAACCAATAGCATTACTACAATGAGTGTGACCAGCCAGCTTGCCAGCTTTACGAACTGCTGCGTATCGAAGGATTGCTTACCCATGCCTGTACAAAGTGGATATTAATGTTACCGCCTCGGCCTATTCAATGTGGTAGTCTATCACGTACTAAACCGTAAACCCAGGTGCCCGCTATAGCACTAAGCAATGTTACCAACACCACCAAAAAACCACTGCCAATTTGTGCGAACAGTGGCCCCGGACATGCCCCGGTTATCGCCCAACCTAATCCAAACATGGTGGCACCAATAATATTACCCCAATGAAAATCTTTTTTGTGGAAAACGACTTCCTCATCCTGCATGGTTCTGATCTTGAATTTTTTTATCAGCCAAACAGAAATCATACCCACCACTACGGCTGTTCCGATAACGCCATACATGTGAAAGGAATGCAACCGGAACATTTCCTGGATACGATACCACGAAATAATTTCTGCCTTTACGAAAACAATCCCGAAAAGAACGCCCACTACCAAATATTTAAAATTTGAAAGTATTGGTGTTTCACGGGTAAGCTGATCGTTGGGCGCCTCGCACTCTATGGGGTGCTCCAGCACCAGGGGATTGCTTACAAATTCTTCTGTTATATTCTTCATGATGTTAGTGTTGTCAGGATTTAAAATAATTTCATCAGCCATGGAAAAATAAGGTGCACTGTGGCAAATCCACCGGCCATAAAGCAACATGTTGCTACCAATGAGGGCCACTGCAACGTAGATAAGCCCATAATGGAATGCCCTGATGTACAGCCACCGGCATATCGGGTACCGAAGCCTACGAGAAAACCGCCAATCACAAAAAAGACTAAACCTTTTAACGTGAATACATTTTCAAAACTGAATATGGAAGCCGGCATCAATTCATTATCTACCACCACATTCAAGGCTTCGAGATCTTTAACCGTTTGTGCCGATACCTGGATAGGATCAGGATTGCTGAGGAGTTGGGTAGCTACAACTCCACCTAACAATACTCCCCCAACAAAAAACAAATTCCACATTTCCCTCCTCCAATTGTACTTAAAAAACGAAATATTGGCAGGCAAACAAGCCGCACAAATATGGCGTAGCGAAGAGGAAATACCGAAGTGTTTGTTACCCAGTAATAACAACACGGGAACAGTAAGTCCGATTAGGGCTCCTGCGATATACCAGGGCCATGGTTGACGAATTATTTCAAGCATAGGTGTTAGGAAAAGTTTTGTCCAAAATAGTTTACAAAATTAGAGTAGTAGTGGTATTGACTTCCGTAACTTTTATCACAGACCGATTATAGATTCCAGAACTAGCCGTATGCAAAGGTACATAGTTCCATTGTGTCAAGCATTAAGCATATTTTGGTTTAGAAGTATTACCCTTTTAATCCGATATGGCGTATAGTTCTTAAAAGAAAAGTTCCTTGGTAAAGATATACAAGCCCATTACCAGTACGAACCACCCAAAAGCAGGCTTGAGCTTTTCGTTCGCAATATACCTGGTCAGGTAACTGCCGATAAGAATACCCACCATGGCGAATGCTGAAAACAATACCATAAACGAATAATCAATTTCCTGTCCTGCCCCAAGGTCACCGGTAAACCCAATCAGTGATTTCAAGGCAATAATCAACAATGATGTACCCACTGCCTGCTTCATGGGTAACCCTGCAAACAATACCAGTGCGGGAATAATTAAAAACCCTCCTCCGGCACCAACAAGACCGGTTACACCTCCAACTATAATACCTTCCAAGAAGATAAGCGGAAAAGTATATTTGATTTCTGGTTTTTCTGAACTTCTTTTTTTTGATTTGCGAATCATAGAGACAGATGCCAATAGCATAAGAATCGCAAACAAAACCATTACAAAAATTCCTTTCTCAAGTACCACTTCACCACTGGAGAAAACCGGATCAGGAATAACTGGGACTACGAATTTTCGCACGGCATAAACAGCAGCAATAGATGGAATGCCGAAAATTAACCCGGTTTTCAAATCCACATTTCCTCTTTTGAAATGGCTAATGGAGCCAACAGCGCTGGTCAACCCCACCACAAATAATGAATAGGCAGTTGCCAGAACCGGATCAATATGAAACAGGTATACTAAAATCGGTAAGGTAAGAATTGAGCCGCCTCCTCCTATCAAGCCGAGTGTTAAACCCATGATAATGGAAGCAGCGAATCCTAGAATTTCCATAGCGAATCAAATAAAATTTCTGCAAAAGTAAACGCACAATTATCGCAGTACCGTGACCTATGTCACAGTGCTGTTACTTTACCTGATCCTGCAGAATATGCCTTATGTCTTCCGCAAGAAGCAAACAGATCAAGCCTTCCATACCTGTTTTACCCACTTCGCGAATAGTTTCTAATAGTAATGAGCAATAACAGTATAAAGTAAAGTAGAATACTCACCATCGATATCCATCCACTATATGCACGCCATTCATAGGGAAGCAAGGTTACATCTGCGCTGATGCGCAGCAACAGGGAAAGTAACAGCCCTATTAACGGAACATATAAAAGTGGATGATAGGGTTTCACGGTAAGGCCCAGCACACCGGGAAGAATAATGGGGCCATGGGCAAAAATCATGGAAAAAACGAACCCGAGGAAAAACGTATGCACCAGTATATCATACCCCAGGGTTGCCTCTTTCAACATAATAAGAAAAACTCCTTCCAGCATTAGCGCTACATATCCGCACAACAATGCAACAGCCGTAAACCGCACTAACCCATCCTTTTTGAGGGTGATCCGGATTACATCATACCGCATGAGCCAGGCGCTAATCAGCACCATTGATACTCCGGAAGGAAATGTACCAATGCCATGAAAGGGCAGCGTTAATCCAACTAAAAACAGGCCTAGTAATCCGAGCAAAATAGTTTTCTGTAGTTGCGACACCGGAAGAAATTTTGAAAGTTCCAGTCGCTCGGAAACAATGGTAAACAGTAAAAAGCCCATCCACCACGGGAAGGCAATGGGATAGAACCGTTCGCTGAGTAAAAGAACATTACCCACAAGCCAACACCCTGCGCCCACCAGTGCCAGCCATAGGTAAAGGGTAAATTGTTTACGGAGGTATGCAGCATATACAACTATAAATAATACACTGGCCACAATAAGCATAACTACTGCCCATTGAAACGACCCGAAAATAAATACGAGGATGCTGGACGCACTGACCAATGGTCCGAGATAAAATATTTTCTTCCTGAGCGGGATTACCTTTTCCAGGGCGATCAAGCTACCCAGAAATCCACCTACCATTATGGCTCCATGATGGACATAGGCTTCGGGTATAGGCATCATAACGCCAAACCTTCCCAGACCCGAAAACATGCCAATAATCAGGTTGGTAAATGCAAATACAAGGAAAAAAGGTTTAATACGTTGGATCATATCCTATACTGGATGGTCTAGGTAAAATTACGTGAATATTCGGGCTATACGTCAGAATCTGACAGCTACACAACTTGTCTACCCAATACAGGAAAAATAATATCTTTGCGCCCTTATTTAATATCGTATGATTTCAGTAGATGCCATAAGTGTAGAATTCAGTGGAACTGTATTATTCAGCAACATCACGTTCAACATTAACGAAAACGACCGAATTGCACTAATGGGGAAAAATGGTGCGGGTAAATCCACCCTGCTCAAAATTCTGGCCGGGACGAACAAACCTAGTCGCGGTAAAATATCGGCTCCAAAAGACGCCATTATTGCCTACCTGCCCCAGCACCTGCTTACCGAAGATAAGGCAACTGTTTTTGAAGAAGCGTCAAAAGCTTTTTCTAAAATCAACACCATGAAGCACCGGATGGACGAGCTGAATCATCAACTTGAAATCCGTACCGATTATGAATCGGATGAATACTCGAAAATTATTGAAGAGGTCTCCGAACTAAGTGAAAAATATTATTCCCTGGAGGAAATCAACTACGATGCGGAAGTTGAAAAAACCCTCATGGGTCTGGGCTTTCTTCGCTCGGATTTCACGCGTCCCACCAGTGAGTTCAGCGGAGGGTGGCGCATGCGTATTGAACTGGCAAAAATTCTATTACAAAAACCGGATCTGATTTTACTCGATGAGCCAACCAACCACCTGGATATTGAATCGGTACAATGGCTGGAAGATTTTTTAAAGAATAATGCCAAAGCGGTAATCGTTATCAGCCACGACAAAACATTCGTGGATAACCTGACCAACCGCACCATTGAAATTACCATGGGGCGCATTTACGATTACAAAACCAACTATAGTCATTACCTGCAGTTGCGAAGAGAAAGACGAGAGCAACAACAGAAGCAATTTGATGATCAGGCAAAACAAATAGCCGATATACAACAGTTCATTGACCGCTTTAAAGGCACCTATTCAAAAACATTGCAGGTACAATCGCGGGTGAAGATGCTGGAGAAAATAGAAATTGTGGAAGTTGACGAGGTGGACTCATCGGCACTGAATTTAAAATTTCCGCCCGCCCCCCGCTCCGGAAATTACCCGGTTATCGTGGAAGGCCTCACCAAGAAATATGGTGACCATACTGTATTTCAGGATGTAGCGCTTACCATTGCCCGCGGTGATAAGGTGGCGTTTGTTGGAAAAAACGGAGAGGGTAAATCTACCCTGGTGAAAGCCATTATGGGCGAGATTGATTTTGAGGGGAAATGCCAACTAGGCCATGGCGCTCAAATTGGTTATTTCGCACAAAACCAGGCAGCGTTGCTGGATGGTGAACTTACCGTTTTTGAAACCATTGATCAGATTGCCCAAGGTGATATCCGGTCCAAGATTAAAGACATTCTTGGAGCCTTTATGTTTAGTGGCGATGCCATCGACAAAAAAGTAAAGATGCTTTCCGGTGGGGAGAAAACACGCCTCGCAATGATCAAGCTGTTATTGCAGCCTGTTAATCTCCTAATCCTTGATGAACCCACCAACCACCTTGATATCAAAACAAAAGATATCTTGAAGGATGCGTTGCGTGCATTTGATGGAACGTTAATCCTGGTATCGCACGATCGCGACTTTTTAGATGGCCTGGCAACAAAAGTATTTGAGTTTGGCAACAAGCGCGTACGTGAACACTTTGAAGACATCAATGGATTCCTTAGGAACAAGAAACTGGAGAATCTGAAAGAAATTGAACGAGTTTCTAAATAACATTTACTGACTTATTTTATCAGTGGTTACCCTTTCATTTCTGATTGAAATGTGTCAGTCAAATTTTCTGTGCGCTTTCATGAACAGGTTTTCATCCAACTGCCAAAGTCTGGCGCCTCCCCTTATCCCTTCTTTGTTGGAAACCAGGGTGATGTTGTCATCCAACGTAAAGGAGAGTTTACTTGCATTACCTCCTCCTATGTACAGGTGATCATAGTTGATCACTTCTTTCAGGATTTTAATAACCTTTTTCATTCGTTTATTCCATCTGTCTTCACCTAAACGTTCAAGGGCGCTGTCGCCAATGTAGGTATCGTATGTATTCTTTTTTGTCAGAGGATGGTGGGCAATTTCCAGGTGGGGCAACAGGTTTCCATCCAATAGCAATGCCGTGCCAAATCCTGTACCCAAGGTGACTACCATTTCAAGACCCTTTCCGCTAACAATACCCAATCCATGTAAATCCGCATCGTTGGCTACACGCACAGGCTTATCCAGCGCATCGCTTATCAGAATATTGATGTTTACGCCACTCCAGATAGCTGTACCCAGGTTGGGGGCTGTTT
>CAZCRJ010000037.1:0-12189 GCA_964501015.1 uncultured Roseivirgaceae bacterium
GAAGGATCGGTTTCAATGGTCAGAAACCACATAATTTTCAGCACTTCAGGAATAAAGAAAATAAATTCAGCGCCCAGTACTACTCCCCAACACTGGGTATATGTAATTCTGTAACCATACATAAAACACCCTATCCAGATCACAAACGCGATAACGGTAAACTTCCAGAGGTATACCAGGGGAACAGAAATAAACTGAAGGGTACTAACGGCTTTTAAAATGGCCCCCTCCGGTCTGTCCTGAAGAAACTCAAAGGCTGCCGTTTCGTTTTCAATAAAGGACTTCTTTACATACAGCAACAATAACGTGATCAGGCAGAGTAAAATGAAAAGCAGCTTTTTGTCGATAGCGAATATTGACTTAGTTTCGTTCGTTGTTTCCATGAAGGTAACGTGTGGGAGGTTGATGTAATTCTATGACTAAAATAATTCAGACACAAATAGTTTGTTTACTCATTGGTTTGTGGGTTTTAGCATCCCCAGTATATGCACAGGAAGCAGCTAAAAAAGACACTACTATTATTCTGATTTCAGACCTGGGCGTGCAGTTGCAATGTTCTGAAGCCCTTAATGACCTATATAATTTTAAATTCGATGATGCCGAATGGAAGTTCAGATACCTGAGGTATAAATACCGCTGGCATCCGCTCCCTTATTTTTTGATGGGATTAATTGAATGGTGGAAAATCGTACCCAATACCAAGAATACGGCATATGACGATAAATTTCTGACCTATATGGACAGCACTATTCTGGTAGCGGAAAATCTTTATAAAAAGTATCCGGAGTATAAAATTGAGGCATCATTTTTTCTGGCCGCGGCCTATGGTTTTAAAGGTAGGCTCTATTCCGATGAGCACCGAAAGCAGTGGCGAAAATCTGCTGTAGTAGGCAAAAGTGCCCTTGAGTACCTGGAAGTGAGCAAACAAGGGCAGGATTTGAGCCCGGAGTTGTTGTTTGGCGATGCACTGTTCAATTATTTCGCAGAATGGATTCCAGAGAATTATCCGGCCCTTAAGCCCATAATGTGGTTCTTTCCAAAAGGTAATAAGAAGCTGGGGCTGGAACAGCTTAAAGAAGTATCGTACAATGCATTTTATACCCGGGTGGAAGCAATGGTGTGGCTGATGCGTATCCTTAACAATTATGAAAACGACCAGCCCAGAGCATTCCAGATCAGTGAATATTTATACCAAACCTATCCTGACAATCCGTTTTTTCATCGCTACTATGCCCGCACGCTTTATTCCAACGGACGGTTTGCACAGGCAGAACCTATATCCCTTCAGATTCTCTCAAGGATTGATAGCGGAATGGTGGGATATGAGGCTACGAGTGGCCGGTATGCGGCCTTTTTTTTGGGACAGATCAATGAAGCTCGAGGCAGCCTGGACGAAGCAAAGCGCTATTACAAATTATGCATTCAGTATGCCGAGGAAATTCAGGCAACTGAATCGGGATATTATTTGTATTCCATGATAGCATTAGGTGAGATTGCACAGAAACAGGGGGATAAGGCAACCGCTAAAAAGTATTTTACCGAAGTTAAGAAAAAATCAAAGCGTAAAGACGAAGCCTTTAAGGACGCCAAGCGAAGGATGAAAAAGATGGAGCAAGTGGACTGAAGTTGGTTGTTGGTTATTCGATGTTCGTGGGATTAATGTTAAAATAAGTTAAGCGAAATAAATAATACTTTTGTGTGTTACCTCCTTGTGGTCATAAAAATCGGGAAACGAATAACAACTAACGATCAACCAACAACTAAAGAGTGGAACTCCGCGACCTTATTGTTACACCGCTGACCATAATTCTGGTATACAGTATTGCCCTTTGGGTCAGGCCACGCGTCACCGATTCCATTACACGAAAATATTTTTTGCCCGCGCTTACCGTACGCATCATTGGAGCGCTAGCGGTAGGATTTTTATACCAGTTCTATTACGATGGAGGGGATACATTTAATTTTCATACCAGGGGAAGCAGGCATATATGGGAAGCATTTATGGATTCTCCAGTATTGGGGTGGAAGATGCTGACAGCAAATGGAGATTACGTACCGGGGATTTATAAATATGCATCGAACATCCCGTTCTTTAAGGACCCCTCTTCTTATTTTGTGATTCGTGTGGCCGGACTTTTTGATTTGATCACATGGTCATCATACTCCGCAACGGCAGTGTTGTTTGCTGTTGTAAGTTTTTGTGGCGCATGGATGTTATACATCACTTTTTACAGGCAATCACCACATCTTCAACAGTGGCTGGCTATTGCAATTTTGTTTCTGCCTTCGGTTATTTTTTGGGGTTCAGGCTTATTCAAAGATACGCTTACGCTTGCCGCCTTAGGGTTTCTGACATATGCCATAAGTAATCTCTTTGTCAAGAAGCAGGTTTTACTACCCTCTGTTTTTTTGTTGCTGATCAGTTTTTGGATTTTGTTTTCCATTAAGAAGTATATTTTGCTGTGCTTTCTTCCAGCAGCTTTTTTATGGATTTATGCAGCACGCCTGGCGCGTATCAAATCACTTGTTTTGAAAATATTGATTGTTCCATTTATTCTTTTCTTATTGGTTGCCTCCGGGTATTATGCAATTGTGCTAATCGGGAAGGATGATACCAGGTACTCAATCGATAGAATCGCGATAACTGCCCAGGTAACGGCTTACGACATAGGATTTTACACGGGTCGCAGTGCTGGAAGCGGCTACACGTTGGGTGAACTAGACGGGACATTCATAAATATGCTTTCCAAAGCCCCTCAAGCAGTAAATGTCGCTTTATTCAGGCCGTATTTGTGGGAGGTAAAAAATCCACTCATGCTACTTTCGGCAATTGAAAGCCTTGGCTTGATTGGGCTCACCCTTTTTGTATTAGGCAAATCACGAATTCAATTTATAAAATCGTGGAGTGATCCTACAGTTCTTTTTTGTTTGGTATTCAGTCTTACGTTTGCCTTTGCCGTTGGAGTTTCTACTTTTAATTTTGGAACATTGTCGCGTTATAAAATTCCATTGCTTCCATTCTATGTATTGGCAATGGTGTATATTTTGAATTACTCAAATAAAGACAGGAAAGTGGAGGTATTGGAAGAAACGGAATAATGCCCAACTACCTTTTTTCTTCCTGCCATGCCAATACTTTTTCTAAGTTCATAATCCTTGATAAGTCTCTCCAGGTAAATTAGCCAATCGTTCTCTGTTGTGGCAATAAATCCGGTTTTCTCATGATCCACGATGGTGGAATTTACACCGACAGGAGAAACAACACAAGGTATGCCCATGGCCATATATTGAAGTGCTTTAAAACCACATTTGCCTCGTGTCCATTCATCATCAGGAAGAGGCATTATGCCAATGTCGATTTTTAGTAGATCAGCCACTTCCGTTTCCTTTTGCCAATGGATAAATTCCAACCGTTTTATGGTTGTTGAAGGTTTCTTATCAGCAATGACCAAGAATTTAAGATTGGAATATTTCTCTTGCAGTTTGGTAATCGTACCCTCCATGGTTTTCAGGTATTTCAATGTTGAATGGGAACCTGTCCAACCGATAGTAATGCCGGAATCATTTTGTGTGATATCCTTAATGAGGGATGGTGTATGCAGGTTGTCAGTATTAATAGTGGTGGGATTAACGATCACGTTAGTCGTAAACTTTCGGGCATAATTGGCCAGGTATTCGTTCCCACAGCTAACGTTGTAACTCCACTTACAAATCAACCCGACTTTGCTACGCCACCTTAAAGCCTTTTCTAGGTTTGATTCATCATTTCGGTCGGTTAGCCAGATAGCATCGTCAAAATCGTAGATGATTTTTTTTCGCATAACCTTTGCTATTATCCATTCAAAAATGGGAGGCCCAATAGGTGCAGCTTCACGATGAAGATAAACAAGCGATGCCGGGGTTATAGTAGCCAAATGAAAAATTCTTCGTAGCAATCCCCACATGATATAAAGTGATTTCGTTAGAAATTTTCCTTCTTTGTATAGATTATCCCAACCTTGTAAGGAATAGAAACTGTGCCATGAATAGGTATATCCCTTTTGTTGAAGAATTCCTAGATATTGCTCAAAACGAAATCGCTGAGATGGGGCCTGATCGAACGGATACGGACAAAGGAAAACTACTTTCATACACCTATGGGGTTAAATTTAAAGTAATATTCGGATTCTGATGCTGCGTGGCTTTAATGACGACCTTATTTCCTTTTGGCGTAGCCTGAAAAGGACGGATTCTTTCTCCCAAAACCTTGCGGTTACTTTTTCCGGAAATGTTTTGGCCATAATAATTGGCTTTGCCTTTACACCTATCCTAACCCGCATCTATTCTCCTGAAGCATATGGTATGTTCTCCCTATTTATTGCACTGGGGCAAAACGTAGGAAGCATCGCCACCTTGCAGTTCACACGGGCTTTTGTAATCGTAGAAAAAGAAGATGCCTTTCGGGGCTTGTTGCTAACAACGCTGGTATCCAGTTTTGTTTTTTCAGTACTTACCGGAGTTTTGTTGCTGCTGTTTGGTAAGTCCGTGCTTCAATTTTTCCAGGCCGCATCACTATCCCCTTTTTTAATACTCATTCCCCTCGTGATTTTTCTAAATGCATTTAACGATATTATCCGTAGCTGGAGTATTCGGTTAAAAGAGTTTAAAAGGGGAAGCTATGTACGAATGAGTTCTACGATGGCTTCGCGGATTAGTTCGGTGAGCCTGGGCATCGCTACCTCGGGTTCGGTAATTGGGCTATTGGTTGGTGAACTTGTGTACAAAACCATCGACACGTTCTTTCTGATAACTAGAAAGATGCAGGAAACGTTGAATTTTTCGGGAGGGCTCAAACAGATTTCCATATCGAAAACCTTTACTTCATTCAAAAATTATCCTTTGTACGTCTTGCCATCGGTTTGGATTGGAGGGTTTGTTACACAACTACCTGTTTATTTTCTGTTGATGGGTTTCAACTCAGAAGTGGTGGGGCATTATAGCATGGCCAACCGGATGCTGAGCATCCCGGCATTGATTATTGTGAATTCCCTTGCGCCTGTTTTTCTACAGCGGATCACTGAACATTACCGTACAGCAAAAGAAGAAATTGCCAATCTTATCGCAAAGTTGGTTAACCGTTTAGTGTTGATCACCCTCCTTCCTTTTTTGTTGCTGATGCTGTTTAGTGAGTGGATCTTTGAAGTTTTTCTCGGGGAACAATGGACCATGGCCGGTCAACTGGCTTTCTTTCTAGGATTATATTATCCGTTTTACATTTTGGGCGGTTCATTAGTTTCGATTTTCCGTGTATTTGAGCGCGAGCGGTTGGCCTTCTTCTTTAACCTGATTTTTATAGTGGTAATCGCTCTGGTATTGTGGATTGGAATCCGATTTGAAAATATATTTTTAACGATGGGTCTATATAGTATTGCAAGTGTAGTATTGTATTCAGTTCAAACGTACTTATTGCTCAAAATTGCTGGCTATAAGAGCTTCAGAACTCCTGCATTTGGATTATTGGCTTTTTTACTAGTAGTAGTAATCATGGCTTGGACGAAATTTAAGGTAGTGTAATGAAGATTCTGATTAAAGGGTATTACGGTTTTGGAAACCTGGGAGATGATATTCTGTTGAGGGTTTCGCACGATTTACTAAAGGAGCGATTTCCAGAAGCTGAATTTTATGTATTTGCCAATTACTCTGAAAATCTGAAGGGCTATTCGCAAGGTACTGGGTATAATCGGTACATTCATGCACTATTAGATGGTCCCGTTACGTTAGTCGACTGGACATATAAAGGATCATTTGATTTGGTGTTTAATGGTGGTGGTGGAGTTTATTTTGATTATCAGTCAGGCAACCACTTGCGGCAGTTATTCAATGCATGCCTGAAAAATATCGGAGTTCATAGCGCAAACAAACTTGAGCGCATATTGCGAACACTGTCTGACAGAACGGCACACATTACCTACACTAAAAGGATCGGTGCGGGGTTGGGCATCGACTATTTTGCTCCAGGCGCCCCATCGTTTTTTGAAAAGTTTTCAGAACTCGGCTCGTATGATGCGCTGTGGGTGCGCGATGCGTATAGCGTTGAGGCTCTCAAAATGTATCGTTTTAACCGAAAATATTCACAGGCAACTGACTTAGCCTTCCTTACTGAATATTGGAACAATCTGCCGGCCCGGCAACCCAAACTAAAACCCGATACCATCGGTATACTTTTGCTCGATTGGCACAAGGGTATGGAACACTTGTTTTCAACAACAAAATGCTTTGTTGAGCAAATTCGCAATAGTGGGTATAAAGTAAAGTTTTTTTCGTTTGATGAGAATCATGATAAGCGATACATCGAAACCTTCTCTCACGAAGACATAAAAATATGGAGACCCAACTCTACACCGTTGCAGGATTATTTAAAGGAATTAGCAGAATGTGATATTGTACTAACAGGTCGGGCTCATGGAGCAATTTTAGGAGCGTGTTTGGGGATATTTCCAATCTGTTTGGCTATTTCAAAAAAAATGGAACAAGTTGCCGCTATGTTTAAGAACTCTTTCATTTTATTGTCTGCTTTTGCTTCAGAGCAACTATGGGTTTCACATTTGAATCAAATTGAAACACAATGGATAGTACAGCAACAAATTATTGTTACCCAAGTGTTGCGCAATAAGGAGCAGGCAGAAATAATGAAAAATGGTTTGCAGAATCACTTCGCCAATGCCGAGTAGTTTCTTTAGCATTATTGTGCCAACATATAATCGCTCAGCATTTTTGCCCAGGGCCATACAATCGGTATTAGATCAAACATTTTGTGATTTTGAGTTGATTGTTGTAGATGATGGCAGCACTGACAATACTGCTGATGTTGTCTCACGATTTACCGACCCAAGAATTAAGTATTATAAAAAGGAAAATGAAGAAAGAAGCATTGCCAGAAATTTCGGTATAGATCAATCCTTAGGACGGTACATCAATTTTCTGGATGTAGACGATTACTTCTATCCGCATCATCTGATGACAGCTTACCACTATTTACAGTCTGCGAATGAGCCGGAGGTGTTTCATCTTGGTTACGAACTGAAGAACAATAATTCTGTTATACACAAGTACGATAGGTTTGCTGAGACTTTCAATTATAACTTACCGCTTTCAAATGAACTAAGCTGTAATGCTATATTTATTCGTTCGGATGTGGCTGCTGAATTCACCTTTATACCGGATGAACGTGCAGTAGTTTCTGAAGATTGGTATGTTTGGCTGCGGTTAGGGGCAAGGTTCAAATTTCACTACGCCAATGAAATTACTTCAGTTGTATGTGATCATCAAGACAGAAGTTTATACAATAGGGATCCGCTTAAGTTTGAGAAATCTATTAATCTCATCATTATGTATCTGGATAAGGATCCAGAGGTTGCACGATTTTATGGATCCAACTACAGCTATTTTAAAAGCGAAAATCTTTCCATGGTGGCTTTGTGCTATAGCGAATCCTACAAGCAAAAGAGGAAAGCACTAAAGTATTTGATTAAGGCCACAAGGGTATTTCCACGATTAGTGTTGAGAAGGAGATTTTGGGCGATTCTAAGAAATATATTTCTAAGCAGAAAGTAATATGCGTTGTGATTGACTATGAGAAATGAATTAGAGATACTACAATTAACGACTGATTTTGGTCAAGGTGGCGCTGAAAAGGTGTTTAGCCAATTGGGTGAGGCATTAGCAACAAAATATACAGTTACTGATTGTGTCTTTAATCAGGTTTATCAACGTGAGTACCACTCTGGAAATAAAGTGGTTGATTTAAAAACGCAGCCTACCCGAAATTACCCGAAGAAGGTGCTTAATTTCTTTTTGCGCATTTGGCGTCTCCAGAAAATTAAGCGAGCCCTTGATATCGATGTTTCCATCAGCCATCTTGAAGGCGCTGACTACATCAATATTTTAAGTCGGCAAGGAGAGAAGGTAATAGTATGTGTACACGGATCGAAACTACATGATAAGGATATTCGGGGCGCGGGAGGATGGGTACGCAAAAATATTCTGATACCCTTTTTATATCAGAAAGCCGATCTTATAGTAACAGTAAGTCATGACATAAAAGCTGAATTGGTAAGGGGTTTCGGGCTGAGTGAAAAGTCGGTTCATGTAATCAACAATTTTTTTGATTCCAACATACTTAATGAAAAGTCAAATGAGCCACTCCCACCTGACTATGCCCGAATGATGAGTAACTATAATGTTCTGATTTCAGTGGGTAGACTAGTGGATCAAAAGAATCACCGGCTTCTCATTGAATTCATGCCTGACTTGTTAGAAGAGAAGCCTGATGTAAAACTTCTGATTCTGGGGGAAGGTTACTTGTATGATGAGTTGCTTGAAAGCGCAAAAGGACTGGGATTAAGTGTCCAGAAAAAAAATGCTGAGTTTAATGAACACAACCACGTGTTCTTTTTAGGGTATTTAAGTAATCCCTATCACTTTTTAAGGCATTCAAAAATATTTTTGATGCCATCATTGTGGGAGGGGTTTCCCCTCTCTCTATGTGAAGCAATGTTTTGTGGTGCTGCGGTTATTGCGCATGATTGCCCAACTGGACCCAAAGAGATTATTGCGCCTCATTTAAGCACAGATGTTCCACTAACAAAATCCATTATTACAAAATTGGGCGTTTTGATTCCACTCACCGATTCAAATAAATCGCATTGGGTAGAATCTATTATAAGCTTACTTTCAGATAACGAACTTAGGAAGGATCTTACCATAGAGGCCCGGCAACATATTCAGTCGTATGATAAAGAACGGATTGTGGATAAGTGGTTCTCACTGATTGATAACATCATAAAAGGATGAGTCGGGGTAAATTCAGAATTACCGCAATAGACAATTCAACTGGTAAAAGCGGTGCTTTTACTTCATTAAGTAATCTTGCCTTTCATTTAAGAGAATGTTGTGAATTTATTTTTCTCGTGCCGAATAAAGAATTGGTAAAAGACCTTAACAGTAAAGGAGTCACTGCTTTCGATATTCCTTTTCTCGAAATCCAAAAATCTTGGCGCTTGCTGCTATACCTTCCGATGTTGATGATTAACACGTTTAGGGTAGTCAAGCTAATGCAAAAGCACGAAGTTAAAATTCTTCACGTGAATGATATATACAACATGGTTGGTGTGTTGATGAAGTTGATTAGCCCCAGGAAAAAATTAGTGCAACACGTCCGTTTGCTTCCGGGATCTTATGCTTCATTACTTTATCCAATTTGGAGCAGGCTCGTATTCCTTTATGCCGATGCAGTGATTTGTGTCTCGGAAGCAGTATACAGAGCGTTGCCGGCTTCGCACAAGAAGATACTCATTTACGATACGTTGCCTCTTCCAAAAGCTGTAGGTGTTACCGCGAAGAATGATACGTTTACTTTCCTATATCCTGCAAATTTTATCCGTGGTAAAGGCCAGACCTATGGTATTGATGCCTTCGTTTCAGTACTTCAGAAAGTGGGGAATTCACAATTGATTTTTATTGGGGGCGATCTGGGCAAGAAAAAAAATCGAAACTATTTAAACAAACTCATGCTGCACGTTAAGGAATTGAAGTTAACTGATAGGGTTTTTTTTATTGACCAGCCTCAAAACCTTGAACCCTTTTATCAATCGGCTCATGTGGTGTTGAATTTTTCTGAATCCGAATCGTTTTCAATGACTTGCCTCGAAAGTTTACTTTTTGGAACACCAGTGATAGCAACCCGATGCGGAGGACCTGAAGAAATTATTGAACATGGCGTTAATGGCATTCTGGTATCCAATAAAGATGTTAAGGAAATGGGAGAGGCAATGGTAAAAGTATACCAGGATTCAGCTTTGAGAGCAGAGATGGCAAAGAAGACAATAATCGTTAATCAAAAATTCTCTATACAGGAGTCTTCTAAAAAAATGAACGACCTGTATATGTCAATACTAAGCTGTTAGTCAATAATACCATTGGTTCAGGATAGGTGGTCTAATTCGGAATGTTAGAATAATTAATTCGACTGGTGGTGATTCTGGCTTCTAAACCGGAATTCTTTTCACCAGTATCGAAAACGAAATGTTTTTCGCTTATTTTTACCAAATTAAATTTGGCAAAAATTCATATGAAACCGATTAAACTTGATAAAACCGACAGAAAAATATTAACGCTACTCCAGCGCAACTCCAATATTACCAATGCCTTGCTGGCAAAGGAAATTGGACTGTCGCCCGCGCCTACTCTGGAACGTGTAAATAAACTGGAAAATGCCGGAGTCATTAAGAGCTACCATGCTGTCATAAATCCTGCAGCTGTAGGATTAGGTGTCAGCACTTTCGTGATGGTAACCTTACGGGGGCACAATAAAGAAAATATCAACACCTTCATGAAGGCGATCAACCAGATTGAAGAGGTGGTGGAATGCCATCACGTTACTGGCTCTGGTGATTTTATATTGAAAACAGTCTGTGCCGATATAGCAGCCTATCAGCAATTGATGCTCGAAAAGGTATCCAATATTGAAGTTGTGGATAGCTTACAATCACTGGTTATTTTGTCCACAATGAAAGACAGTAAGGTGCTTCCAATCCCTAGTTGATATGGAATCTGAACGTACATTAATACTAGCCCACGCTCAGCTGAAGCAAAAAATCCGCAGGATCGCCTTTGAAATCTATGAGCAAAACTTCAAGGAGAAGGTAATCATTGTTGCTGGAATAGACGGGCAGGGGTACGTACTGGCCAAGCAGATTGTAAAGGAGTTGGAAAATATTTCTCCTGCCGAGGTGAAACTGGTAAAGGTAACCTTGGATAAACTGGCACCCCAGCAAAGTGAAGTTATGCTTGACTGTGAAATCAAAGAGGTAAAGAAAAAGACCATTGTGTTGGTTGACGATGTGTTGAATACTGGTAAAACCCTGGCGTATGGGTTGAAGCCGTTTTTAAACATTGAAGTAAAGAAAATAGAAATCGCGGTGCTGGTAAACCGCAGTCATGCCAACTTCCCCATCTACCCGATGTATACCGGGTATGAACTGGCCACCACCATTAACGACCATGTTGAGGTAATCCTGGGAAAAGAATCGGCTGTTTATTTGAAATAGCTTTCAGATTGCAATTTCAAAGACTCATAAAGCATCCATTTGTGCTTCTAATTTTTTAATTTCGGGGCTCTTACAGAAGTCTAATTAAAATTACTATACGAAATGAGCGATCAGAAAATCAGCATTACAAATGGGAAACTAACTGTTCCCGATAATCCAACAATTCCATTTATTGAGGGTGATGGCACCGGGGTAGACATTTGGCCCGCATCACAACTGGTCTTCGACAAGGCCGTTGAAAAGGCATATGGTGGAAAACGGAAGATTAACTGGAAGGAAGTTTTAGCGGGCGAAAAGGCATTCAACCAGACAGGAAACTGGATGCCCGATGAAACAATGACCACTTTCCGCGAATACCTGGTGGGTATTAAAGGCCCGCTAACAACGCCTGTTGGCGGTGGTATTCGTTCGTTAAATGTTGCCCTTCGCCAGGATCTTGATCTCTATGCCTGCGTTCGTCCGGTGCGTTGGTTCACGGGTGTTCCTTCGCCAGTGAAAGAACCATTCAAAACAGATATGGTGATCTTCCGTGAAAATACCGAAGACATTTATGCCGGTATTGAATTTCAGGAAGGCAGTGAAGACAATAAAAAGTTTCTCAGCGCATTCAAGGAATCTTTTCCTAAGATGTATAAGAAAATCCGTTTTCCGGAAACATCTGGAATTGGCATTAAGCCGGTGTCGAAAGATGGTACCGAACGGTTAGTGCGTGCCGCAATAGAGTTTGCTATCATCAATAAAAAGCCAAGCGTTACCCTTGTACACAAGGGCAACATCATGAAGTATACCGAAGGCGGATTCCGCGACTGGGGGTATGCACTGGCACAGAATGAATTTGGTGCAACATTACTGGATGGTGGACCATGGATGGAAATTAATAACAATGGTCACAAAATCGTAATCAAGGATGCCATAGCCGATGCATTTCTTCAGCAGATACTGCTTCGGCCGGATGAGTATTCAGTAGTAGCCACACTGAACCTTAACGGTGATTACATTTCGGATGCACTTGCTGCCATTGTAGGCGGAATTGGTATTGCGCCAGGCGGAAACATCAACTATATAACCGGGCATGCCATTTTTGAAGCTACCCATGGCACAG
>CAZCRJ010000038.1:0-12027 GCA_964501015.1 uncultured Roseivirgaceae bacterium
ATGAAAAAAGTGTGCAAACATGGGGACTATAAGATTCCCTGACCAGTGGTAGAGATATCCAAACAGTGCGCCCAGCATCATGCGTGGAAGAAATCCAAAAAACTGCATATGAATTGCACTGAACAAAAACGCAGCCGTCCAGATAGCCAGGTGCGGATTTCCCGTGCCGCGCTTGATTTCATTTTGAATCAGGCCGCGGAATACAAGTTCTTCGCCAATACCCGGTAACAGGGCAATCACCACAAATCCAAGGAGTAAATCCTGCTGAGACTCGAAGTTGGTAAGAACTTTGGTTAACTCCATCAACGCATCTTCGCGTGATCGAGCCCATTCTCCGAACGCCTTCATGAACTCCGGAAACTCAAAATTCATGTTCCACTCTACAACTGGTGACAGTACAACCTGAAAGCCAATGCCAATGCCTGCAATCAATGGCAGGAGGATAGTCCAATGCTCCTTCCAAATAAATAATGCTGAAAATGATTTTCGTTCCATGAATACAACATAGAGCGCAGGAATAATGATTAAACCGATAAGGCTGGCAAAGCCCTGGGTAATCATGAGGGGAGTAAACAATGAATAATCAGGATTGGACTGGATGGCAGATAACAAATCACCTTCATAAAACAGGGAAGCAACCACAAGGCCAACACCCGGTCCAATTAATAAAAATCCAACGCCAACCATTAAAATGATCAGAAGAAGGGAAATTACCGGATGTCGTTCAGGCACTGTTGAATTCATACTAGTTCATTACTACATCACCTTCAGAATAGGGGGTAAGGCCAAAAATCTATAAAACCTTTGAATAGTGTAGTATCTTTGCGGTTTAAATAATGAATAAATCCTTACTGGTGCCTGTACATGGTTGCGAAAAGCAGAACTGGATTAGGATTAGATAGTTGATACGCTTGCGCTATGGTCAGAATTGGTACACTTGAACTCGGAGAATTCCCGTTACTGTTGGCGCCAATGGAGGATGTCAGTGACCCTCCATTCCGTGCTGTTTGCAAGGAAAATGGTGCCGATCTGATGTATACAGAGTTTATCTCATCAGAAGGGTTGATCCGCGATGCCGCCAAAAGCCGCCAGAAGCTTGACATCTTTGAATACGAGCGCCCCATTGGAATACAACTTTTCGGCAGCAACATTGAACACATGATTCAATCGACCGAAATTGCCACAGCTGCA
The DNA here is from genome assembly GCA_964501015.1 of uncultured Roseivirgaceae bacterium. Taxonomy (GTDB): domain Bacteria; phylum Bacteroidota; class Bacteroidia; order Cytophagales; family Cyclobacteriaceae; genus UBA2336. The sequence continues at coordinate 1,192 of CAZCRJ010000038.1, forward strand.
AATCCGGATCTCATCGACATCAATTATGGTTGCCCGGTAAAGAATGTAGCCTGCCGGGGTGCTGGTGCAGCACTATTACAGGATATTCCCAAGATGGTGAAAATGACCGAGGCCGTGGTGAAAGCCACTTCTCTCCCGGTAACCGTTAAAACTCGGTTAGGCTGGGATGACAGCACCAAAAATATTTTGGAGGTAGCAGAACGTCTTCAGGATATTGGAATACAGGCACTTACAGTCCATGGCCGTACGCGTGTACAAATGTATAAGGGCTCAGCCGATTGGACATTAATCGGCAGGCTAAAGGAGAACGCACGCCTGAAAATCCCGATTTTTGGTAATGGCGATATTGACTCACCGCAGAAAGCGCTTGAGTATAAAAATCGGTATGGGGTGGATGGCGTAATGATCGGTCGTGCTGCGATAGGCTACCCCTGGATTTTCAATGATATCAAACATTACATTCATCATGGTGAACATCCTTCACCTCCCGAGGTTGCCGAACGTGTGAATGCAACCCGCAAGCACCTTGAGTTTTCCATTCGGTGGAAGGGGGAACGTACAGGTGTTCTGGAAATGCGCAGGCACTATACCAACTATTTCAAAGGGCTACCGGATTTCAAACCCTACCGAATGCGGTTGGTGGAGAGTATGGATATACCGGAGCTGTATTCTATTCTTGATGAAATCAGCGCGGCATATCCGGTTATGTTGGTTACTGCATAATTGAACAACTTCGAATTTCTCCCGTTTGAATTCGTCAGCTGATTACCAATCTTTGCATCCACTTTTTATATGCCTGAAACACCAAAAGGGACACCTGTTGTTCTGCTCATTGTTCTAAGCCTGATCTGGGGAACGTCTTTTATCCTGATAAAACAGGGATTGCTGGTATTTACACCACAAGAACTTGCGGCATTACGTGTTTCGGCAGCCTCATTGTTTTTGTTTCCTGCAGCCATAACGAAGCTTCGACAATTAAAAAGCCGGCATTTCGGAAAATTATTGATTGTAGGCTTGATGGGCACCTTCATCCCTGCCTTTCTTTTTTCCATTGCACAAACCCGTATGGACAGTTCGCTGGCCGGCATTCTGAACACCTTAACCCCTATTTTCACCATGTTGGTAGGTGTAGTGTTGTATCAGCAACGATTTCGAAGAATGGCCGTGCTGGGTATAGTGCTGGGTTTTGGCGGAACCTTTATGCTCATGTTGTCGCGATCGGAAGGACGCGTGGAGGGAATTAACTTATATGCTTTGCTCATTTTAATCGCCTGTGTATTATATGGCTCAAACCTCAATTTCATTAAATACAAAATAGCTGATCTCAGTCCCTTAACCATAACCAGTGTATCGCTAATGCTGTTGGGACCGCTTGCATTGACTTATTTATTTGGCTTCACCGATTTCACACAGAAATTCCAGACCCACGCAGGCGCGTGGAAAGCATTTGGCTATATTATTCTGTTGGGCATGATGAGCACCGCTATTGCCACCTTTCTGTTTAACCGCTTAGTAAAAATCAGCACACCACTGTATGCCAGTTCAGTTACCTACTTTATGCCAGTGGTGGCCGTAATGTGGGGCGTACTGGATGGTGAACGGCTGTATATCGGTCACTACATCGGTATGGTAGCCATTATTGCAGGAGTGTATCTTGCTAACAGGAAAAAATAGGGATTAAACAATTCTTAAAATTAAAATTCAGAATCCTGAATTGATTTATACTTTTGCGCTTTCATTCTTATTTCTTCTGCTGACATGTCTAACCGAAAGATTGAGCGTGCGTTAATCTCGGTATATAATAAAGAAAACCTCGACCCTATAATTCATCTTCTGGGGAGTGCCGGGGTTGAATTTGTATCTACCGGAGGCACACAACATTTTATTGAGAAGCTGGGGTATTCCGTTGTTCCAGTCGAACGCCTAACCGGGTACCCTTCTATTTTTGGAGGTCGCGTGAAAACGCTTCATCCGGTCATCTTTGGAGGTATTTTGTTCAGAAGAAATGAGGCAAGTGATCTTCAGGAAGCCAGCGATCACCAGATTGGGCCAATAGATTTGGTCATTGTTGATCTTTATCCTTTTGAAGAAACTGTTGCGGGAGGAGGAACGGAAGAAGAAATAATTGAGAAAATTGACATTGGGGGAATTTCCCTAATACGTGGAGCGGCCAAGAACTTCAATGACGTACTGATCGTTTCCTCACGGGATCAATACACTCACCTTCGTCAGGTACTGGAAGAAGGGCAGTGTTCAACAGATCTTTCCATCCGCAAAAAATTTGCTGCAATGGCGTTCCAGGTTACATCCCATTACGATTCTGCTATCTTCAGTTATTTTAACCGGGACCAATCCATAAACGCGTTTACGAAAAGTATTCAACACGGTCGAACCTTACGGTATGGTGAGAATCCCCATCAGCAAGGAAGATTTTACGGAGAACTCGATACATTATTTGAGCAGCTTAACGGCAAGGAATTATCGTACAACAACCTGGTGGATGTTGACGCAGCGCTTCATCTTGTTCAGGAGTTTCAGGGAGAAACAGCGTTTGTCATCATCAAGCACACAAATGCCTGCGGAGTGGCAACAGGCAAATCAGTTAAAGAAGCGTATGCAAGAGCATTCCAGGCCGATACGGTTTCAGCCTTTGGAGGCGTGTTGGCAACAAACGCCACAATTGATCTGCAGGCAGCCGAAGAAATCAACAAACTTTTTTTTGAAATACTGATTGCGCCAGCCTATGATGAGGCTGCACTTGCTTTGCTGAAATCAAAAAAGAATAGGATGATTTTAGGGCAAAAGCAGACGCTAAAGGAAACGCTTCAGTTTAAAAGTTTGTTAAACGGTGTAATCGAGCAGGATGCTGATCTGAAAACCGATGCAGTAAGTGATCTTACTGTCGTTACCAAGAGAACGCCCGGAGCTGACGAAATCGAGGCCTTACTCTTTGCCAGCAAAATTGCCAAGCATACCAAATCGAATACCATAGTATTGGCGGTTAACGGTCAGTTGTTGGCCAGTGGAGTCGGACAAACATCACGCGTTGATGCACTGAAGCAAGCTATTGAAAAAGCAAAGACTTTTGGGTTTGTATTGACCGGAGCGGTAATGGCTTCAGATGCTTTCTTTCCTTTTCCGGATTGTGTGGAGATCGCACATCAGGAAGGCATCCGTGCGGTGATACAACCGGGTGGATCAGTACGTGATCAGGACTCTATTGATTTCTGCGATGCACATGATATGGCCATGGTAACAACGGGCATCCGGCACTTTAAACATTGAACGATAAATTCAGTAAATCAACCTAAAATATAACATGGGTACAGCACCCAATGAATATTTTGGTAAATTCAAGCCTTAATCTGTAAACACTTTTTAAACACGAATGGGTTTCTTTGATTTTTTCACCAGCGACATTGCAATTGATCTTGGTACGGCTAATACGCTGATTATCTATAAAGACAAAATTGTAGTAGATGAGCCATCCATTATTGCGATGGACAAATCGGCCAACAAGGTTTTGGCAATTGGGCGTGAGGCCATGCAGATGCATGAAAAAACCCACGATCATATTAAAACTATCCGCCCGCTTAAAGAGGGAGTAATAGCCGATTTCCAGGCAGCCGAGTTAATGATTCGTGGACTCATAAAAATGATTGACACCGGAAGACGCTTGTTTCCACCATCTTACCGGATGGTGATCTGCATTCCTTCCGGCATTACCGAAGTAGAAAAGCGCGCAGTACGTGACAGTGCTGAACATGCGGGAGCAAAGGAAGTGTACATGATTTATGAGCCTATCGCAGCGGCTATTGGAACAGGCATCGATATTGAACAACCCATCGGAAACATGATTGTAGATATTGGTGGTGGTACTACCGACATTGCGGTGATTGCGCTTTCCGGAATTGTTTGTGATCAGTCCATTCGTGTGGCAGGGGATACGTTCAATCGTGATATCCTTGATTACATGAGACGACAGCATAACCTGCTCATCGGTGAACGGTCGGCTGAACGTGTAAAGATTGAAGTTGGCTCTGCATTAACTGAACTGGATGACGGACCAGACGATTATGAAATTCGTGGCCGCGACCTGATGACGGGAATACCCAAAGTAATTCGCATCTCCTATTCAGAAGTAGCCTTTGCGTTGGACAAATCAGTTTCCAAATTGGAAGAAGCAGTATTGAAAGCGTTGGAAATATCTCCTCCGGAACTTTCAGCCGATATCTATGAACGGGGAATCTATCTGACGGGTGGAGGCGCACTGTTGCGTGGATTAGACAAGCGGCTGGCACTGAAAACAAAATTGCCAATACATGTGGCCGAAGATCCGCTCCGCGCTGTGGTTCGGGGTACAGGTTCTGCGTTAAAAAATCTGGACAGTTTCCGCAGTGTGTTGATGACCTGATTCCATGGGGCGGATATTTTTATTTCTTTATCAATACCGCGCCTTTTTTACGTTTCTGTTTCTGGAAGTGTTCTGTGCCTGGCTCATTGTTCAAAATAATCAATACCAGGGCGCAAAATTTTTTAATTCGGCCAACAGTCTTGTCGGAGGACTGAATACTTTTTCACAAGATGTTCGGGATTATTTCTTGTTACGTGATGTGAACGCAACCCTGGCTGAGGAAAACACCAGGTTGCGGAATATACTGGAACAGGTTAATCAACAGGAGGATCATTTGGCATCCTCATCCGAAACAGATTCAGCGTTTATTAGTCGGTTTGATTTTATCAGTGCCAAAGTAATTAACAACTCAGTAAGTGGGTACACCAATTACATCACCATAAACAAAGGGTTTTCTGACGGGATAGAACCCGGTATGGCCGTTATCAGCTCAATGGGTGCAGTGGGGAAAGTTAAAAGAACCTCACGCCATTTTAGTGTTATAACCTCATTGCTGAATATTAATCTTCGTGTTTCCGGAATGCTGAAACGCACCGGACACTTTGGTACAATTCAATGGAATGGGCGCGATCCTCAGCTTGTTGAGTTTGATTATATCCCTCGTCATGTAAAACCTGTTATTGGCGATACAGTAATGACCTCAGGGTACAGCGGAGTTTTTCCTGAAGGAATAGTCATTGGTACAGTAGAAACCGTTGAGTTATTGGATGAAACTCCCTTTTATGAAATCAAGGTGAAACTAGTTCAGGATTTTTATCAACTTTCTTTTGTAACGGTTATAAAAAGTAATCTCCTTCATGAGATGGACTCACTGGAACAACTCATACCGGATTTGAAGCGATGAATAGATTGGGGATCATACAGGGCGTGGTATTTTTTGTTTACCTTTTTTTTCAGGTAATCATTTTGAAGAATGCTGTGCTTTTTCATACTGCATTTTGTTTTCTCTATGTGGCATTCCTGTTGACGTTACCAGTAGAAACCAGCAAAATAGTACTGATGCTTGCAGGGTTTGCTTTGGGTTTTTTGATTGATATTTTTTACGACACCCTTGGTTTACATGCCATGGCCTCGGTGTTGATCATGTACCTGCGTAATTACTGGCTCACGGCATTAACTCCGCAGGGAGGTTACGATTCGAGTTCGGTACCAAGCCTGGCTGCCTATGGTACGCAATGGTTTATTATTTATACCCTGCCCTTACTGATTGTGCATCATACCGCATTATTTTATACAGAAGCAGGTGGTTTTGGTTATTTTTGGCACACCCTTACCAAAGTGCTGGCCAGTTCGGGATTCACCTTAGTTGCTGTTTTGTTGGTGGAGTACATCTTTCCGGGGAGAAGATCATGAATGAAGGAAGGAAAGAAATATTTCAGGTTGTTTTTGTATTGACCGGAATTATTTTCCTGGTGAAGCTCTTCACCATTCAGGTCATGGACGATCGCTATGCCCAGCTAGCAGACAGTAACTCCATCATGAAGGAAATCGAATATCCGTTCCGTGGTCTGATTTATGACCGGAATGGTAAGCTGATTGTGTACAATTCACCGGAATACGATTTACTGATTGTGAACAGGGAAGTGAAACAATTTGACTCCCTGCGCTTTTGTGAGGTATTCGATATGCAGATGCAAGAATTGCGGCAACGCTTCAAAGAGTTGCGTGCACGTAGAGAGTACTCCCCCTATAAGCCTACTATATTTATTAAGCAACTTTCGAATTTCGACTTTGCAAAAATCCAGGAAAACCTGGATGAGTTTACAGGGTTTTACATCCAGCCCCGTACATCACGCGCCTATGCTACCAACGCATTGGCCAATTCACTGGGGTATGTGAGCGAGATTTCAAAAAATCAACTCGGTCGTGATTCGGCTAAACTTTACCGGCAGGGAGACTACATCGGCCAAAGTGGAATTGAAGGTTACTATGAATCCGTACTTCGAGGTAAACGGGGCGTGCGGTATAAACTGCGCAATGTCAAAGGCATTGAAAAAGGGCCATTCAAAAATGGTGAGTACGATACCTTGTCTGTACCCGGGCGTAACCTGTTAACCACCATCGATCTTGATCTGCAGGAATATGGTGAACACCTTCTGCGGGGAAAGGTTGGAAGTGTTGTGGCAATAGAGCCGTCATCGGGAGAGATTCTTTCCATCATTTCTGGGCCATCCTATGATCCGGGCATGCTCACTGGAAGAAAGTTTAGTTCCAATTTTGCCCTTGTCAATAGTGACACAACGAAGCCGCTGTTTACCCGTCCGCTGATGGCCATGTATCCGCCCGGCTCCATCTTTAAAATTGTACAAACATTGATTGGCCTGCAAGACGGTGTGCTTACCTATGAAACACGATTTCCCTGCGACCGATCGCTGGTAAATTGCCATAATCATCCAAACCCGGTAAATCTGCATGGCGCTATTCAATATTCCTGTAATCCGTATTTTCATCAGGCCTTTCGGAGAATTATTAATCAGAACAAATCGGGCAATACCTTTATCGATTCGCGCATCGGACTAGATAACTGGCGCTCCTATGTGTTGCGCTTTGGATTAGGAAGACCAATGGGCGTTGATTTACCTGGCGAAAAAGGCGGACAGATGCCTACCAGCGCATTGTATAACAGAATTTATGGAGAAGCACGTTGGAAATTCTCAACTATATATTCACTTAGTATCGGGCAGGGCGAGATGCTGGTTACACCCATTCAAATGGCAAACCTGGCGGCCATCATGGCCAACAAAGGATATTTTTATACACCCCACCTGGTAAAAGGTATTGAAGATGGTGTTATAGACCCACGCTATACTACCCGCAATGAAACCGGAATTGATTCTGCCTATTTTTCATTTGTTCATGATGCCATGAGTGATGCCATTTACGGAACCGCAGCACGGGCAATTATACCCGGTATTACGTTGTGTGGCAAAACCGGCACGGCACAAAATCCTCAAGGAGAAGATCACTCCGTGTTTATGGCATTTGCACCTAAGGATAATCCCAAAATTGCAATTGCAGTATATGTGGAAAATGCGGGTTGGGGCGGAAGGTCAGCGGCATCCATTGCCAGCCTGATGATAGAACGCTATCTGACAGGTGAGGTTAAGCGCAAGTCGCTTGAAGACTATGTTTTAAAAGGAGATTTTCTTGATCGGGTAATAAGAAAAGCGCCCGTGCTTGAAGCAGATTAGCCATGAGAAATGAAGAAGTTATATCAACAAAGATGGATTGGGTTACCGTACTCATCTATATCGCCCTGGTATTTATGGGGTGGGTAAACATCTTTGCTTCTGTTTATGATGAAACTGCCCAACAAAGTATCCTGGATTTTTCATTGAGTTCTGGACGGCAATTGATGTTTATTGCCGCCTCCGGATTAATTATACTGGCAATACTTATAGTGGATATGAGGTTTTATGAAACAACGGCATATGTCGTGTATGGCGCTATACTCTTCTTGTTGATATTGGTGCCCATCATAGGAAAGGAAGTTGGCGGAAATAAAGCCTGGCTAGGGATTGGTTCATTTGGTGTACAGCCTTCTGAGTTTGCCAAATTTGCTACAGCATTAGTAGTGGCCAAATTTATGGGAACAGTTGGATTCCGTATGGATAACCTTCGGAATCAATTCATGCTCTTCGTGCTGATAGGTATTCCGATGGCGTTAATTCTTCTTCAAAAAGATACCGGAACAGCATTGGTGTTTACCGTTTTTGTGTTGGTATTTTTTAGGGAAGGTATGTCACCATTCCTGATTATCGTTGGCATATGCGCTGCTTTTATTTTCATACTTACCCTCCTGGTAGAAAATCAATATTACCTCTATGCTGCAATTGCCGTACTATTGGCTATTGCGATTATGATGGGTAAAAAGAAGTTCAAGCGGATTGCAGTACTGACAATAGGGGCCTTATTAATTGCAGGGGTTATTGAAAGCGTGGATTATGTTGTAACGGATGTATTAAAGCCTCACCAGCAAAACAGGATCAAGGCATTAATCAATCCGGATGCAGATCCTCTGGGATTTGGCTGGAATGTAACCCAATCTAAAATCGCCATTGGCAGCGGGGGCTTTTCAGGAAAGGGATTTTTAAAAGGAACACAAACCAAGTTTGATTTCGTGCCTGAGCAAAGCACAGATTTTATTTTCTGTACCATTGGCGAAGAACATGGGTGGCTGGGCAGCCTGATTGTGATTGCTACGTTTATAGCCTTAATGTTGCGGGTATTATTTTTAGCCGACCGGCAGAAGAGCCGATTTGCGCGAGCCTATGGTTATGGCGTAGCCAGCATCTTCTTTTTTCACTTTGCTGTGAATATTGGCATGACAATCGGATTATTTCCGGTTATCGGAATTCCCCTTCCATTCTTCAGTTATGGTGGATCCTCGCTATGGGGCTTTACCATCCTGTTATTTATTCTGCTTAAACTGGATGCACACCGCAGCCAGATGCTGCAGCGGTTGTAAGAAGTGGATCATTAACTGAAGCGTTTCTCCAGCATCTCTAAAAATTCGTTAAATTCTTCACTCTCCTTATCCCAGTCACCATAAAACTTATCGAGGTATTTTGTGGCAGTATTCATGTCAGGGAAAGTATCCAGTTCTTCAATGGCCCGACTGAACGATTCAAAGTCGCCACGGAAAAGGACTTTTGTAAACATAAACTTCTGGTTGATAGTCAGGCGATCTTTAATCCGGTCAATCTTCCTGAAATTATCGGCAAGTGTTGGCTTGGGTTGCTGGAACAGGGAGTCATGTAGGGTGGTGATTTCTGGCTGCGGTTTATTTATACGTTCCGGCTCTACAGGCTTCTGAATATAAAATTTTTCACTGTTGAGTTTTACCACAGCATTGAATCGGGCGATGTAGTCATCCGGATCTTCCGGTGTAAAGTTGACTTCTTCCAGAATGGTATCGAGTATGCTAAAGGCTTCATTGCCGGTGGTTTCCTCTACCTTCTTCTCATCAAGCCGTTCCAGCAGAATTTCAAGTGGAGCCTTATTGATGCGCAGGTATTTCATCTCTTCACGAAAGGCAGCAACATCCATTTTATTATTGGCCCCCGATATAATCATCGAAAAATAATCATATGGATTAAAAATAACCAGCAAGGTTTGGCTAACCGATTTTTTCAACAACGGGGCAAAGTGCTGGCGATCTACCGATAGGTGCTTGGATAAAACGTTCATAAATACCTCCAGTGCTTCTTTAACATCTTCATGCGCATAATCAAAATACGGGCTTTTGAGTTTTTTAATTTCTTCCCGCCACGCTTTAAATAATTCGCGGAGGATAAAAAGGTTTACCTGTTGTACATCGCTAAAGGATAGGATTTCCTGCCCGTTAATCTTTTTCCTATCGGCAAAAAACAGGTCTAGTTTTTTCTCCGCATAAGCGTCACCGTATAACGCAATAGCCTCCAGGCTTATCTTTTCGTCCATAGTTGGTATGTAAATAGATTAATTGCTTACTTGCTGCACGTAAAAATAAGGGTTACGGCTAATCTGTTTAACGCAAGATGGCAAGAATTGTGATACAGAATCTTGGAAAATCCCTGGACGTAAAAGATTTATCAAAAACTATTCTGCAACATGTTCACAAGAGCCATATAGATTGGATGCATGCCTGCGGGGGAAAGGGCAGATGCACAACCTGCAAAGTCATCGTTCTGGACGGTGAAAGCAACCTAACCCCTAGGACAAATGCTGAACTACGCTACAAAAAACAAGGTTTGATAAGCAATCATGAACGGCTGGCTTGCCAGACAAAGATTTTGGGAGATATTACAGTCTCTGTACCTGAAGAAAGCCAGCTACCCCATATGATTTATCTGCCTGTTTAATGTTTATGGACAATCACTTGTGGTCTATTACCTTGCATTATGTTTATTGAACCTCACTTAGGAAGAAAGGAACCCACGGGCCGAGCAGGTTGGATTGAGGTAATCTGTGGTTGCATGTTTTCTGGTAAAACCGAGGAGCTGATCCGTAGGCTTAACCGTGCCCTGATCGCCAAACAAAATGTGGAAATCTTCAAACCGGTTACGGATACACGCTATCATGATCAGAATATTGTGTCCCACAATGAAAATGCCATCCGATCAACACCAGTAAACTTTGCCAGCGACATACTGTTGCTTGCGGGCGATTGTGATGTAGTTGGCATTGACGAGGCACAGTTTTTTGATGAGTCAATTGTGGAGGTGTGTAACACGCTTGCCAATTCGGGAAAGCGAGTAATTGTGGCAGGGCTTGATATGGATTTTGAAGGCAGGCCTTTCGGGCCCATGCCCTATTTACTGTCTGTAGCCGAGTTTGTAACCAAAGTACACGCCATCTGTGCACAGACCGGTGAGTTGGCTTCATACTCGTTCCGGTTAACGCAAAATGACGAACAGGTAATGCTGGGAGAGAAGACAGAA
>CAZCRJ010000039.1:0-10200 GCA_964501015.1 uncultured Roseivirgaceae bacterium
GGTTGGTGAGCTAAAACTGCTGTATCATTTTGATGCCAATGAACTCGCCAAGGGATTGAAATTTTATACCGGTTTGGGATGGCAGGTACGCGACACAAAACTTGACTTTATATATAGTACTAAAGAACCGGCAGAACCAGAGGAGTTAATGTCAACCAGACGACATCAAACCCAGGGAGCTACCCTTGTTGCCGGAGCGGAGTATGCCAATTTCGATGCCCCCATTGCTGTCTTTATTGAAACCGTTCTCTTTTATGATTTGTCAAAAGACAAAGGATGGACCAGACTACAGGGCGGTGTAGGGATTCGGTATATCTTTTAAATGCATTCAGCAGGATTATACGATCACCCGATATTTACTCAGCGGCAATACTTTCTTCTGCTTTAATTTGCTTCTCATACAAATCCCGGTAAAATCCTTTCTTTGCAATAAGGGACTCATGTGTTCCTTCTTCTACAATCACACCATCCATCAGTACAAGAATTTTGTTCGCAAGTTTGGCAGACGAAACCCTGTGCGAAACAATCAGCGTGGTTCTGCCTTTCATAATCCGTTTAAGACTATTGAGAATATTGTTTTCGGTTTTTGTATCAACAGCGGAGAGGGCATCATCAAGCATCAGAATTTTGGGTTCGTGCACAATCGCTCGCGCGATGGAAACCCGTTGCTTTTGTCCGCCTGAAAGCGTTATGCCGCGCTCACCAACTCGTGTAGTAAAGCCCTGCGGAAAACCCATAATGTTGTGGTATACATCAGCATCTTTTGCCGCCTGAATGATTTTCTCTTCCTGAGGTTCATTCATCCCAAAAGCTATGTTATTGGAAATGGTATCACTGAACAGGAATACATCTTGCGGAACATAGCCAATTTGCTTACGTAGCGAAGTCAGGTTATAATGAGAAATGGGTCTGTCATCAATGGTGATTTCTCCTTCGCTTACATCATACAATCGTGCCACCAAGGTTGAAATGGTACTCTTTCCGGAACCCGTTGTTCCAATAATGGCGAGCGACTCTCCAGGGTTTACATTGAAGGAAATATTCTTCAAAGCCGTAATGCCGGTATCCGGATACGTGAAGGTAACATTCTTGAACTCAACCTTGCCCTTAAGTTCAGTCTCGATATTTTTTTCAGAGACTAGCGTGGTGGATGTTTTTAAGAATTCGTTGATACGCTTTTGTGATGCCTCGGCACGCTGCACTAAACTGCTGGTATACCCTAAAGAGGTCACCGGCCAGGTTAATAAGTTTACGTAAATGATAAACTCGGCAATATGGCCAAGGGTTAAATTGCCCCGGATAACTTCTGTACTGCCGGCATAAATAGTAAGTATGGTACTCAGTCCGATAAGCCCGAAGATTAATGGGAAAAACAATGCCTGAACTTTTGTAAGCTTAAGCGATTGTATTTTGTACTGATCACTCTCCACTGCAAACTTATGTATGGAGTCATGCTCCCGGTTAAAGGATTTGATTACTCGAATTCCACTGAATGCCTCCTGCACAAAAGTGGATAACCTTGAAAGACTTCGCTGAATCTCTTCGGATCGTTTTTCAATTATATTATTAACCAGGTAGATGCTGATGGAAAGTAACGGGAGTGGTATGAGTGCGTACCAGGTAAGCTTTGGGCTTATGCTGAACATTACCGGAATCAGCATCATAAACAAAATGATAAGCTGGAGGCCGTACATGATGGCCGGGCCAAGGTACATCCGCACACGGCCGACATCTTCCGAAATCCGGCTCATTAAATCCCCGGTGTTATTTTTTCTGTAAAAGCTCAGGGGCAGTACCTGGTAGTGTTCAAAGATTTCATTTTTCAAATCGTACTCCACCAACCTGGACATAACAATCAATGTTTGCCTTACCAGGTAAAGAAAGAATCCACGTAATAAGGCCATGACAACAATCAGCCCGGCATAAAGCAAAATTCCGAAAGCGAATATTTTGAAAAAGTCGCTTTGTAGTGAAAGGCCTTCAAAAGCGCGGTATATCCTGATATTATCAATTACCAGGTCAATCGAATGGCGCACCAGTTGGGCTGGAATAATCTGAAAGGCATTGGAAATGACAACAAAAAGGGTTCCCAGGAGGATAAGCTTTTTGTATTTGAAAAGATATTTATTAAGGTATTTGAGCTCTTTCATTCAATAAAATTTGGCAGGCTTTCCATAAAACGAAAGAAACCCCTTTTGGTTATTGCAAACGTTTGAACTGATTGTAAACAACGTAAAAAGAGGTAAATTTGCGCATCCTTCTGGAAAGGCAACGTTCCGCTTTGGCGGCCTGTAAAAGTAGCATAATCAATCCTAAATATAATCTGATGGAGATCAAAGAACTTGAGAAAGCAGAGCAAGCCGGATTATTTGGCTCACTCACGCAAATGGGACATGAGCAAGTTGTATTTTGTTATGACGAAGCCACCGGCCTGAAGTCCATTATAGGTATCCATAATACAACGCTGGGGCCGGCACTTGGCGGCACACGTATGTGGAATTATGCAACTGAGCAGGAAGCCCTGACAGATGTTCTGCGCTTATCACGCGGAATGACCTTTAAAGCGGCAATCAGCGGGTTAAATCTGGGTGGTGGAAAGGCAGTGATTATTGGCGATGCCAGAACGATGAAGACAGAAGCATTTCTCAGACGTTTTGGAAAGTTTGTAAATAGTCTGAATGGAAAATACATCACAGCTGAGGATGTAAACATGAAAACAGTTGATATGGAATACATCCATATGGAAACCAGGCATGTTACAGGTTTGCCTGAATCAATAGGGGGCGGAGGCGATCCTTCTCCGGTTACCGCGTATGGAACATTTGTTGGCATGAAGGCAGCCGCAAAAAAAGTTTTTGGAAACGATAGTTTATCCGGCAAGCGAGTTGTGGTGCAAGGTGTAGGGCAGGTGGGAATGCATTTGGTCGAATACCTTGTTAAGGAAAAAGCCACAGTTTTTATTACGGATATTTCTGATGAGAAAGTACATTCTCTTGTTCAAAAGTTTGGTGTGAAGGCCGTGGCCCAGGATGATCTTTATGATCTGGATGTTGACATTTATGCACCCTGTGCTATGGGGGCAACACTTAATAATGAAACAATACCCAGGCTGAAATGCAGCATAATAGCGGGAGCTGCAAACAATCAATTGCAAGACGAAGTGAAGCATGGATATATGCTTATGGATAGGGGAATTACATACGCTCCGGACTTTTTAATTAATGCCGGTGGGTTGATTAATGTGTACAACGAATACCTCGGCAACTACAACCGCACCCGCGTTTTTGATCATACAGAACGAATTTATACAACCTGCTTAAATGTATTTTCATTGGCTGATGCGGATAAATTAAATAACCAGGAAGCAGCCATCAGGTTAGCGGAAAAGCGAATTGAAGAAGTAGGCCGGGTGAGAATACCCCGATAATCGTTAGTTATTCTTTCGGGTCGTCTGTAGCTTTGTGCAACAGACGACCTTTTTATTTCATTATCGATTTAACACGTTCTTTGAATCATGCTGAACCGCAGAAGCCTCCGTATAAAAGTTATGCAAAGCCTCTTTGCCTTGCACCAGAGCAAGGAAGCCAGTTACCTGCTTAGCCAGGATTTTGTTCAGCATACGTTTGAGCCCGACTTAAACTCCATGGAAGTTCAGGATAAAAAAGAGCTAGCCCGGAATAAGAAGGAAGCGCTCAAATTCTTTAAAAATGCTTTTGATGAGGGAAAGGAAATCATTCATGAAGAGGCGGCAATTCAGAAAGTAGTTCGGGAAAGCATGGAGATCTATCATAAAGCCTTAAAAAAGGATTATGACTTTTTCAGAAAAAACCTCATTATAGATGTTGAAAAAATTTATGCACTCTATTTATCAGTCTTAACACTGGTTGTTGCCCTTACCGAAGCGGCCAAAGCAGATAAAAAAATCAACCATACCAACTTTCTAACCAACGCCTGGATACAGGTTTTAACTCAAAGTGAAGTCTTACGAAAGGAAGCAGCAAAACTGAATGTTTCGTGGAGCGGACGCACCGACCAGGTAAGGCTTTGGTTCAGAGATGTAGTAAAGCAGGATGCCGAATACATGGCCTATCTGGATAAAAAGTCTCCCACATTGGAGGAGCAGAAAAAGCTGGTCAACCATTTCTTCAGAAGAATCATTTTAGGTAAAACCAACATCAACGACCATTATGAAGAAGATGTGCTCCGTTGGGCGGAAGACCGTGACATTGTAAAAGGAATGGTGGAGAAGACCATCAAATCGTTTGACCCGAAGGATGAAAAGTCTTTCCAGTTGCATTCGTTATCTCTCAACTGGGAAGATGATCTTGATTTTATAGAAAAACTTTTTGCCGGGGCGGCCAATCTTTCGGAAGAACACCAAAAGCTCATTGCTGAAAATACCCGGAATTGGGAGGTAGACCGCCTGCCCCTTACCGACCGAATAATTCTTGAAATGGCCATTACTGAGATGATTACATTTCCCAGTATCCCTGTAAAGGTTACCATAAACGAATATATTGAATTGGCAAAGAACTACAGTACACCGAAAAGCCGGCAGTTTGTTAATGGAATTCTGGATGTAATGTCAAAAGAATTGAAAGCAAAGGGAACGTTGAAGAAGAGTGGCAAGGGATTAATGGATAATAAATAGGAATCTATAAGGGTACTCTGAAAGGTGGCTCCTTTCATAAAATCAGGCCAGCTTCATCCGGATCAGGCATGTCAGATTATAAGCAGTGTGGACGTAGTAAGAACTCAAGAAAATTGCCAGCGCATCATTCTGGCTTTTTTTACGCAATACATTATAACATAAGCAATCTGGAACGTATTTTTGACTGAGTTTTGATACCGTTCAGCACTATTTGGAACGGAAACGAAGAAAACATTGATCAAATTTGAAATCCTATGGGTAAGAAAAGCGGAGATTCACTTACAGCCTTCCTGATTGGCGCAGCTGCCGGAGCTATATTGGGCATTTTATATGCTCCTGATAAGGGTATCAATACCCGTCAGAAATTATCCTTTCAGCTTGAAAAGTACAAGGAATTGCTGCAAAATATAATCAACGACTTTGTAGAGGGGAAAGAATCCCCCCTGACGTCTGAAGCTAAATCGATGGGAGAAAAAGTCGTAAACGAGGCAAAATCCAAAGCGGAAAGACTTTTGGAGGATGTTGATGAACTTTTAGACCAAATTAAGGGTAAGAATAAATAATCTATAATAGTGAACTATATGAAAAGCATAATGAGAAAAAGTTTTTGGATGATTGGCCTGGTGGCCATATTGTTTACAGCGTGTAAAGACAAGGAAGCAGAGAAGAAAATCGCTGCACTCGAAGCCAGATTATCAGAAGTTGAGGGTAAACGAACAACCACTCCGCTTCCTTCACCCAATGCCGCAGCTGCGGAACCGGAACTGAAGCCGACAGGCCCAATTGCTGCAATTCAGTTTGAAAAAACCGATCACGATTTTGGAACAATTCCACAAGGAACTCCTGTACGCTATACGTACACATTTAAGAATACAGGAGAAGCACCGTTGATAATTGAAAGCGCACAGCCAACGTGTGGATGCACGGTTTCGGATTACTCTAAAGACCCTATCCCTGTAGGCGGAAGTGGTTTTGTAACAGCAGAGTTTGATGGTAAAGCTACTGGCATGCAAAACAAGTCAGTAACGGTAACGGCCAATACCTTTCCCAAGCAAACTGTTTTGAAGTTTAAAGCAATGGTATCCACTACACCGTAATCAATACTAAACACATTACAGCATCCCAAACCCATGCGGGTTTGGGATGCCTGTTTAAACCCTAACACTAACTACTAATTTTACTATTTCATGGTGTATTCAATTTTAATACAAGCTCAGGCACAAGGAAGCAACTATAGCTTTTATATAATGATGGGTCTTATGATCCTGATTTTTTACTTCTTCATGATCAGGCCTCAGCAAAAGAAAGCAAAGGACCAGAAAAAGTTTATAGAGGATATTCAAAAAGGTGATTACGTAGTAACGGTAGGCGGTGCGCATGGCCGGATTGCTGAAATGGAAGGAGACACCTTTATACTAGAGGTAGAGAAGGGCGGAAGAATTCGTTTTAACAAGTCGGCAATTGCCATGGATTCAACAGTTGCGGCTTATAAAAAATAACAGGCTGCAAAGCCTTTATTAAAAGGCATGGGTATACTGAATTTTATCATCAATTTTTTTCGGTTCAATGACAGGAACTGGAAGGCTGTAGTTTTATGCATTGTTGCCGCTACAGTATTCTGGTTTTTTAATGCGCTTAATAAAAGTTATTCAGCCAGCATCCGGTTTCCCATCGCCTTCGAATTTGATGAGGAAAACTTTATCCCCGTAAACGATCTTCCCGGCCACATCCGACTCAATGTAAGTGGCCTTGGGTGGGATTTATTTCGCAGAAGTATCGGTGTGAAACTTCCACCGCTTAGTATTCCATTGGAAAACCCAGCCGATGTAAAGAAGATAGTGGGTGCCTCTTTACCACTGCTGTTCTCTTCCCAATTAGAAGGCCTTCAGATAAATTATGTACTTACCGATACTATTCACCTTCAGATTGATCCGAAGAGTACACGCATGGTTTACCTTAAACTAGACTCAGCTGAACAGTATCTGCGGGAGAATTTTGGAAGATCGGGTAAGATACTTATCGAGCCGGAATCCATTATGGTTGAAGGGCCAAAGAGTTTATTGGAAGGTTTACCCGACACCGTTGCACTTTCTCTGGAGGCGCGGAATATCGATAAAAAATATTCTGATGATATCGAGGTGAAGCTAAGCAGTGAACTTATAAATCGTATACCTCCATTGGTAAAGGTTACTTTTCCCGTGGATCGGTATATGGAGGTAACCGATACTGTAACCGTAAACATCACACATCTTGCCGCTGGGCTAAAACCGGAAGTATTCGCGAAAGACATCATGCTCACGTACCGATTGCCAATCCCACTGGCCCATACCATCGCCCCCGAGCGCATTAAAGTGGTGGTTGATCTTACAGGACGTACCAGCGGAAGGCATAGGATACGCCCATTGGTAAAGGGTTTGCCGGAGTACAGTCAGCTCCTTCAGGTTGACTCAGTTGACGTAATATTTTAATCCGTGAGCAAATCTATTCAAATCGGTATTACGGGAGGAATAGGATCTGGCAAAAGTCTTATTTGCCGAATTTTTGTGTGCCTAGGTGTTGCTGTATACGATGCTGACAGCCGAGCGAAAACTTTAATGACCACCGATGGAATATTGGTATCACAGATCAAAAAAGAATTCGGAGATTTAACGTACCATGCAGGTGGTGGCCTAAACCGAGAGTACCTGGCACGAGTGGTGTTCAATGATGCGGATCGATTAAAGAAATTAAATTCACTGGTCCATCCGCGCGTAGCGGAAGATTATAACCACTGGCTGATTAAACATCAGTCCGATAATTATGTTATAAAAGAAGCTGCACTCTTGTATGAATCGGAATCCTACAAGACGCTGACAAAGGTAATAGTTGTTATAGCGCCAGAAGCATTGCGAATTAAGCGGGTAATGAAGCGGGATGTTCACAGAAGCGAAGACCAGATTCGGGCAATTATTGGCAGTCAGATGAGCGATACTGAAAAATCAAATCGGGCAGACTACCATATCTTAAACGATGAGTCGAAACTTGTCATACCTCAGGTGCTTGCGTTACACAAGCAGTTTATCTTAAATTAAAATAGCGCGTTTACATTTTTAACTTATGAAAAAAAAGATCCTTACAGGAGCCATACTTATTGTGGTTATCTTTTTATTGGCTTGGCCGAAGCTGGATTTCTTAAAGCGTAAAGAAGTTTCATCCCAACCTGGAAGTGGTCAACAGGCTAAGTTACCGGTTGAGGCAATTGTAGTTAAGCCGGGCAAGCTTGATAATAAATTGATTGTAACAGGATCAATAATAGCCAATGAATCGCTGGAATTAAAGAGTGAAGTATCGGGCAAAATCACTGGTATATTTTTTCAGGAAGGCAAACGCGTGCAAAAAGGTGAACTGCTGGTTCAAATCAACGATGAAGAAATTCGTGCTCAGCTTGAAAAGCAGAAACATAATATTAAGCTCAATGAAGACAATGAATTTCGTCAGCGAAAATTGCTGGAGAAGGATGCGATCAGCCAGGAAGAATACGATAATGCACTCAATCGGCTAAACACTACTATTTCCGATGTAAAAGTGTTGGAGTCGCAACTGGATAAGTCAAGAATAATTGCGCCATTTGAAGGGACAATCGGCTTACGGTATGTAAGCTCAGGCGCCTACATATCACCTGCCACTGCTATTGCTACTTTATATAGTGTTAATCCGGCTAAGCTGGAGTTTTCCGTGCCGTCCCGCTACAGCATGCAGGTAGCTCCCGGTAAAAAAGTGTTTTTTAAAGTTGAGAATAGCGATAAGGTTTGGAACGGGGATGTGTATGCCGTGGAGCCTCAGGTTGATCCGAATACACGAACGATAAAAATACGCGCCATTGCTGACAACCGGGAGCGATTATTGCTGCCGGGTCAGTTTGTGCAGGTTGATTTAATTCTGGAGACCAAGCAAGATGCCTTGCTCATACCCACACAAGCCATCATTCAGGAAATGGAAGGTGCTAAAGTGTTTGTGAGCCGTAAGGGCAGGGCTGAACCGGTTATGGTAACCACAGGCATCCGTACAGAAAGTGAATTGGAGATCGTGAGTGGGTTAAGCTCGGGCGATACACTAGTAATAACCGGATTGTTGCAGATCCGTCCCGGAGTGATGTTGGATTTCAAGAAAATTAATTAACGATTAATCATGGCAGGCCTTTCATCCATTAGTATACAACGGCCGGTTTTGGCAATTGTAATGTCACTGGTAATTATCCTGTTCGGATTAATTGGATTTAATTATTTGGGTGTGCGGGAATTCCCCAGTGTAGATCCACCAGTGGTAAGTGTCAGTACATCCTATGTAGGCGCCAACTCCAATGTAATTGAGTCTCAGATAACCGAACCTCTTGAGGATGCTGTAAATGGTATTGCCGGTGTGCGTACAATAACATCATCGAGCCAGGAGGGCCGTAGCAATATTACGGTAGAATTTGAATTGGGCGTTGATATGGAAACTGCGGCCAATGATGTGCGCGATAAAATTGCGGGGGCTTTAAACCGCCTTCCTCCTGATGTTGATCCCCCGGTGGTGTCTAAAGCAGATGCGGATGCTAGTCCGATTTTTTATGTACGGGTAAGAAGCGATAAGCGGGACCCGTTGGAGTTGTCGCGAATAGCTGAAAATTTTTTCCTCGAGCGAATTCAAACTGTTCCCGGAGTAAGCCAGGTACGTATCTGGGGTCAGAAAAGGTATTCCATGCGATTATGGATGGATCCGATCAGGCTGGCCAGTATGAACCTGGCATCGTCCGATGTACTTCAGGCCTTGAACCGCGAAAATGTTGAACTCCCCTCCGGTAGGGTGGAAGGATTGAACACAGAGTTGACCGTGAAAACCATGGGCCGGTTGATTACCGTTGACGATTTCAATAACCTGATCATCAAAGAGCAGGGTGATCAAATCGTTCGGTTCAGCGATGTTGGGTACGCCCAACTATTCCCGGAAAATGACCGTACCATGTTACGAAGTAATGGGGTGCCTGCGGTTGTAGTTGCCGTTGTGGCTCAGCCCGGCTCTAATACCATTGACATTGCCGACCGGATTTATGTGAAACTTGATCAACTAAAACGTGACTTGCCTCCAGATATCGAATACCAGGTAACGGATACAACTAAATACGTGCGTTCCTCAATTCAAGAAGTACAGGAAACGGTGATTATCGCTTTCATCCTTGTTGTATTTATCATCTTTGCTTTTTTACGCGACTGGCGTACCACCATCATTCCTGTGGTTACCATTCCCATTTCGCTTATCGGCTCATTCTTCTTCATGTACTTAATGGGATTTTCCATCAATGTCTTAACCATGTTAGGGATTGTATTGGCTATTGGCTTAGTGGTAGACGATACTATCGTTGTACTGGAAAATATTTATGCTAAAATTGAAGAGGGGTTAAACCCCAAAGAAGCAGCCAAGGAAGGTGCTTCAGAAATTTACTTTGCGGTTATTTCTACCACAATTGCATTGGTGGCAGTGTTTTTACCGATCATTTTTCTCCAGGGCTTAACCGGTAAACTGTTTAAAGA
>CAZCRJ010000039.1:10210-12018 GCA_964501015.1 uncultured Roseivirgaceae bacterium
TGATATCCAGTGCGGTACTCATCTCATCCTTTGTTGCCTTATCGCTAACGGCCATGATGTGTTCCAGGATTTTGAAGAAGCGCGAAAAACGTCCATGGCTATATGAAAAAACAGAACCTTTTTTCACATGGCTAGAAAAAAGTTACAGCCGGTCATTAGAGAATTTTATGAAAATCAGGTGGATTGCTTTTGTAATCATGGGTTTGTCTATAGCCCTCATTTATTTTCTGGGAGCCACACTACCATCGGAATTGGCTCCTATGGAAGATCGCGGTGAATTTCGAATGGCAGTGCAGGGACCTGAGGGAGCTACCTATGAATACATGGATGCCTTTATAGTGGATATTGAAAAGTCAGTTTTGGAAAATGTTCCTGAAACGGATAATACCGTTAGCGTGACCGCGGCATCCTTTGGAGGCGGTGGGGTAAACTCAGGCTTTGTTCGTGTGCAATTGATACCTTCTACCGAGCGCAAGCGCTCTCAGCAAGAAATCATTGACGACCTGACAGAAAAAGTAAAAAACTTTAGCGGTGTGCGCATTTCGTTAAACCAACCACAAACCATCGGTGACAGACGAGGAGGCTTTCCGGTGCAATATGTACTTCAGGCTGGTGAGCTGGATAAATTAAAAGAAGTGCTGCCAGCATTTATGGATAAGGCTGCTGCAAGCCCGAAGTTTACTTTTGTTGACCTTGACTTGAAATTCACCAAGCCCGAATTGAACATCGCCATCAATCGCGATAAAGCGCGCAGTTTAGGCGTAAACATTTTCGACATCGCGCAAACACTTCAGCTAAGTCTTAGCGGAGCACGTTTTGGAAACTTTATTATGGATGGCAAGCAGTATCAGATTATCGGGCAATTCGAACGCAAGGACCGGAACAGGCCTCTTGATCTGAAAACCATGTATGTGAAAAACAATCGTGGCGAGTTAGTTCAGTTGGATAACCTTGTTACTATTACCGAGACAAGCACGCCCCCGCGGTTAACCCGGTTTAATCGGTTCTCGTCAGCTAAGGTGAGTGCTCAATTGGCTAAAGGTGTTGCATTGGGGGAAGGTATTCAAGAGATGGATCGTATTGCCAACGAGGTATTGGATGAAACCTATGCTACCACATTAGATGGAGCATCACGAGAATTTGCAGAGAGTTCATCCAGTATTTATATGGCATTCATACTGGCTATTATTATTATTTACTTGGTGCTTTCCGCTCAATTTGAGAGCTTCCGTGACCCGTTAATTATCATGTTTACTGTGCCACTGGCCATTTCAGGGGCGGTAATTGCCTTATGGTATTTTAGTGAGACACTTAATATTTTTAGTCAGATTGGAATTATCATGTTAATTGGTCTGGTAACAAAAAACGGAATTCTTATCGTTGAGTTTGCAAACCAGCGCAAGTCAAAAGGACTGAATGTGATGGATGCTGTAGTGGGTGCCGCAGAAGCGCGCTTCCGGCCAATTATCATGACCAGCTTATCAACGGTATTGGGAATTCTGCCCATTGCCCTGGCACTGGGTGCAGGTTCAGAAAGCCGTGTTTCTATGGGAATTGCAGTAATTGGCGGATTGGTTTTTGCCACCATTTTAACGTTGTATGTAATTCCGGCTATTTATTCCTTTTTCAGCCCCAAAGAAGGGCGTGAGACAATTCAGCAGTAAATCTTATGAAGTATTTAGCAGCACTGGTTCTTATCTCTATTATTTCAATTAACTCTTGGGCACAAGAGCCTTTAAGTTTAGCCCGCGCTATTGAACGTGGGCTTCAAAACAATTTTGATGTTCAAATCCAAAAACTTGAGATTG
>CAZCRJ010000040.1:0-11911 GCA_964501015.1 uncultured Roseivirgaceae bacterium
CTTCCGAACGCTGTCACAAGCGTGTTGCAAAAATATCAACTTAAAAAGGAGCAAGACGAGGTAGAAACAAGAATAAAGGAAAGTGAAGAGAAGTACCGCTCCTTTTTTGAAAATAGTATGGATGGTATAATGCTTACCGTAACCGATGGACAAATTTTAGCTGCCAATCCAGCTGCTTGTGCTATGTTTAACATGACGGAGCAGGAAATCTGTAAAGCAGGGAGATTTGGACTGGTTGATCTTACTGATCCTCGTGTAATGCCGTTGATCGAACAACGTCAGCTTAAGGGCAAGGCACGTGGTGAAATCACCCTCCTGCGTAAAGATGGCAGCAAGTTTCCAGGAGAAATATCCTCATCACGATTTACCGATGCCCATGGCAATGAACGTACCTCCATGATTATCAGGGATATCACCGAGAGAAAAATGGCAGAAGAAAATATTGCATCCACCACTTCCTCCCTTCAAAAAGCACTGGGTGAGTTGAAAAAAGTCATGGATTCCTCGCTGGATATGATCTGCGCGGTAGACGAAGCAGGGTACTTCCTACAGGTAAGTGCCGCTTGTGAAACCATTTTGGGCTATACTCCTGATGAGCTCATTGGTAAAAAGGTTTTCAACTTTGTCTATTCAGAAGATCTTGGTAAGACAGAACAATCCTCACGAGATGTGATGGAGGGTAATGTGCTTACTAATTTTGAAAATCGTTATGTGCGTAAAGATGGCTCGCTGGTTACGATATCATGGTCAACGCGCTGGGATGAAACGGAAAAAATCAGGTATGGCGTGGCTCGAGACGTTACGAATTTAAAAAATGCTGAAAAACTTATTATAACAGAACGTAAGCGGCTATCCGATTTATTTATGAATGCTCCGGTCAGTATGTGTATCACAAGCGGGAGAGATCATGTATTTGAACTGGCCAATCCAATCTATTTAGAAGTGGCAGGTAAAAAAGATGTTATTGGCAAACCAGGCTTCGAGGTATTTCCAGAGTTGGAAGCCCAGGGTTTACTTACATTACTTGATAGCATCTATGAAAGTGGCAAATCCTTCAAAGCAAATGAGATGGAATTTAAGATTGATCGTGAAGGCAATGGTCAACTTTCTTCATTCTATCATAATGTATTGCAACAACCCTATCTGGATGTTGAGGGCAACGTAGCAGGGCTTTTCTACTTCGGTATTGATGTAACCGAGCAAGTATTGTCACGCAAAAAGATTGAAGAAGCGGAAAAACGCTACCGCCAGATTGTGGAGACGGCACAAGAAGGAATTTGGGTGATTGACGAACACGATAAAACTACTTTTGTGAATAGCAAGATGTGCGAGTTGTTTGAATACACACGCGAGGAAATGATGGGGAAAGAGATATACGCATTTATGGATGATGAGGGCAAGGAAATTGCTGTCAAATTAATGCACGAAAGAAAAATCGGTAAGTCGGGGCAAGGTCACTTTAAATATATTTCAAAAACAGGTAGAGAAATCTGGACCAATATTTCTGCTAATCCCCTATTTAGGGAAGATGGTTCCTATAAAGGTGCGCTTGCCATGATTACGGATATTACAGAGCAAAAAAAGATAGAAGACGAAAATAAAAAGCTCTCTGATGTAGCGAGTCTTACGGTAAACGCAGTCATTGTTACTGACACCGAGGGCAGAATTACGTGGGTGAACAAGGGCTTTGAACGCATTACGGAATATACCCTGGCCGAAGTAGTGGGTAAAAAGCCTGGGCATTTATTACAAGGCCCTAATACCGATAAGGCTACAAGCAGGCACATGAGCGAGTGCATTAAAAGTAGACAGGGATTCAGGGTAGAAATTTTAAATTATAGTAAGTCTGGCCGCGAATATTGGCTAGATATTGAGGTTAGACCAACACATAATAGTCAAAACAGGCTTACTGGTTTTATGGCTATCGAACAGGATATCACCGAGGAGAAAAAAGTAGAACTGGAAAGACTGGCATTAATTGATAGACTTCAGAAAAAAAATAAGGACCTGCAGCAATTTTCCTATATCGTATCGCATAACCTGCGGTCGCCCATCGCAAAAATTATGGGATTGGCAAGCGTGATCGAAAGCGAGTCGGTAGAAAATATATTCTTACTGGAAAAACTTACTGAAGAAGCAGCACACCTTGATACTGTGGTAACAGACATCAATACCATTGTTTCGGCACGTAAATCGGCCAAAGAAAAAATGGAACCTATCTCATTTGAAACAAAATTCAATCTTATAACGCAAGTGCTGGAGGATAAGATTAACGTTAGCCTGGCAACTATTTTGACCGATTTTTCGGCAGCACCGGAAATTTGGAGCATCAAGAGTTATATCCACAGCATATTGTATAACCTGATTTCAAATTCCCTTAAGTACAGAAAACCGGAAGTACCACCGAACATTGAAGTGAAAACTTCACAGGATGAAAAATTCATTTGTTTATCTGTGAAAGACAATGGAGAAGGTATTGATCTGGTTAAAAACGGAAGCAAATTATTTGGCTTATATAAACGATTTCATACCGGAAGCGTCCCCGGTAAGGGAATTGGACTCAGCCTGGTAAAAGCCCATGTCGAGTCGTTGGGTGGACGAATCGAAATTGAAAGTGAACTGACTATCGGAACCACCATCCGGGTCTTTATCCCAAAAAATCATGAAAAAACAACTTAAGCGTATTGCGCTGATCGATGATGATCCAATCATCAACCTGATTCATACCAAGATTATTTCTAAACGTACTGACTTACATGTGATAGCCTATACCAATGCCAAGAAGGCCGTTGAACAATTTGGCTCCTGGTTGAATTCTGATCCCCATCTACTCCCGGATGTCATTTTTCTGGACATCAATATGCCCTTGATGGATGGATGGGAATTTTTAGAGGCATTTCAAAATATTCAAGTCATTACACCGAAAATGTGTAAGGTGTATATGCTCACCTCTTCAATTGATAATGAAGATATTGAAAAATCCAAGAGTTACAGCTCTGTATATGATTTTATCTCGAAACCCTTAACAGCAGAAAAGCTTGGCATGATGCTAAACTGAGTTTGTTTAGTGCTGCACTTAAAAAAAATAATGAAATTAATATCATTATCTCTTCTGTGGAATTCTTACAAGAGTTATGTAAGAAAAATTGTATTGCCTCACGAAGATGGCCTTGTAAAAGACGTTGGATACTGGCGGAATGAACTTTTTGTAAGCATTCTAACGATCATCGCGCCAGTAAGTTTGGTAGCGCTTATCCCAAGCCTATACATTTCACTCCTTAACGATCTTAGGCTTGTAGTCGTTGCAGACATACTCGCTTTTAGTGTAATCATTTTTTTATTGTTAAACCGTACAGTAACACTTACCGTACGAAAATTGATTTTTATTTCCAGTATTTTCTGCTTAGCCATTATTTTACTGCTAAATATTGATAAATCAGCTCCCGGGCTGCTATTCTTACTTGCCGTAACAATCATTTCATCCATCATTTTTTCTTACGCTGCATCATACTATTCTTCAGTGGCGAATGCTATTGTCTGTATAGTAATCGGTATACTCATTTATGTTGACGCAGACATTCCGCTCGCTCATTCTTTCACTATCGGTGCGTGGATTGCCGTCTCATCCAATCTTGTTGTAATCAGTATTGTGTGTGCTGAATTGCTCAATTTATTGTTAAAAGGTTTAGCGACCTCGCTTCAAGAGAAAAAAGTACTGGCTGCTAATCTAACAGCCATAATTGAAAATACGGATGCATTTATCTATTCACTGGATCGCGACTTACGATATATAACGTTCAATCATTCGGTGAAAAATTCAATCATTCAACTCTATGGCGCTGAAATCAAATCCGGTGATTGCGCTCTTGACATCATCGAAAAATCGTCATCTGAAGAGAGCACATTTTGGCGCGATGCCTACCTTTCAGCATTAAACGGAAAGACCAATCGTTTTGAAAAAGATCTCAAATTCGGTGAAAATAATTTCATCCTATCGTTTACCATTAATCCGATCAGTGAAAACAATAAAGTAATTGGGCTCTCTTGTTTTGCTGCCGATATCACCGAACGCAAAAAATCGGAATGGGAAACAATAAATCTGCTTAATAGCGTGCAACGGAAGAACAATGACTTTCAGCAATTTTCTTATATTGTATCACACAACCTTCGTTCACCCATCACTAAAATACAGGGCCTGGTCAGTATACTTGATGGTGAGTCTGAAGAGAATAAAGTACTACTTGAACAACTTGCAGTAGAAGCCACGCACCTCGATGATGTAGTGAAGGATATTAATACCATTGTTTCAGCACGCAGATCGGAAAAGGAAAAATTTACTACTGTGGTTTTTGAAACAGAGCTTAAATTGATTACGGACGTACTTCAGCAAGAAATCATTAAAAGTGGCGCAATCATTACTTCAGATTTTAAAGAGGTACCGCAAATCCATACCATCAAAAGTTATCTGTATAGCATACTCTACAACCTGATTTCAAACGCCATCAAATACAGGCAACCTGAAGCAGCCTTACGAATTGATATAAAAACTACCACTGACCAGGAATTTGTTTGCTTGTCAGTAAAAGATAATGGAATGGGGATGGATTTGGTTAGAAATTCCAAAAATGTTTTCGGGCTCTACAAAAGATTCCACGAAGGAACAATACCCGGCAAAGGAATAGGGCTCCATCTCGTGAAAACGCATGCAGAATCCCTTGGTGGCAGAGTAGAAATAGAAAGTATTGTGAATGAAGGAACAACATTTAACGTTTATATAAATAAAAAATATGGAAACACATTTTCAGGATAAACATATACTGCTCATCGATGATGATGCTGTTAGTAACATGATCAATACTAAGATTATAAA
This sequence comes from uncultured Roseivirgaceae bacterium, assembly GCA_964501015.1. Taxonomy (GTDB): domain Bacteria; phylum Bacteroidota; class Bacteroidia; order Cytophagales; family Cyclobacteriaceae; genus UBA2336. Next base: position 4,871 of record CAZCRJ010000040.1, read on the forward strand.
AAAGAATTTTGATTTCACTGTAAACGCCTTTACCAATGCCAAAGTGGCGTTGGATCAACTCATGCACTGGACCAAAAGCGCTAATGGGGAAAGTCCCCAAATTATTTTTTTGGACATTAACATGCCTCTAATGGATGGGTGGGAGTTCCTGGAAGAGTACCAGAAATTCCCTGAAAGTCTACTTTCGATATGCAAAGTTTACATGTTGACATCCTCGATTGATCTGGATGATATCGAAAAGGCTAAAACATACCCTTTGGTTAGTGACTTTATATCAAAGCCACTCACCTCCGAAAAACTAAGAAATTTAATTCAGCTATAGTACCTATACCACACCGTTAGTTTGCAATGAGGAAAAAAGCTTATGATCTGGGAAATGTAATGGACGATAAAGATCAAAAAATTCTTATGCTCGAACGCGCTGTTCAGGCCATTACTCGGAAATACGAGATTCTCAGTAAGGCAACCAATGATGCTATTTGGGAGTGGGATATTGAATCGGATTGGATTGAATGGAATCATGGATTGCATACCATTTATGGTCACAATGAAATTAAAACCCCAAGGCAGGTATGGATCAATAATCTTCACCCGCAGGATAAACATGAAGTATTAGATAGCTTGAACGAGGCGATGCGTGAGCAAAAAAATAACTGGAGTGCGATTTATCGGTATCGATGTTCTAACGCATCCTTTAAGTACACGTATGACCGGGCGTATATTGTTTACGAGAATGCAAAGCCCGTTCGTATGATTGGGGCTATGCAGGACATTGATGAGCGTATGCTTGCCCTGCAGGAGATAGAAAAGCTCTCTCTGGTAGCCAGCAAAACAGAAAACCTTGTAATTATTACCGATGCAAACGAAAACATTGAGTGGGTAAACGAAGGTTTTGTTAGAAGAACAGGATATAAGTTGCAGGAAGTAATAGGTAAAACCCCTCGATTTCTTCAGGGCCCTGAAACTAATCGTGAGGTGCTGGACAGAATCAAAGAATCCGTTGCTCGCGGAGAATCGTGTACAGAGGAAATACTAAATTATACTAAGCACGGAAAGGAATTTTGGATTAAGATGAATATTAATCCCGTATTTAATGAATATAACAAGCTCCATAAGTTTGTAGCCGTAGAAACGGATGTTACTGTCCATAAAGAATATGAACGTAAAATTCTGGCCATTGCGGATGAGCTATCCGGCCTAATCGAAAATGCGAATGCCGTTATTATTGGGGTGGATGAGCATGGTTTCGTCAATGAGTGGAACAAACAGGCAAAGATTGTAACAGGGTATTGCAAACATGACCTGATTGGAAAGAAAATCACTGATTTTTTTGCTGGAGTAATACGAAAAAATGTTGTAGAGAAATATATACATCATGTGCTCACCGGAAATACAATCGATTTAACAGAGTTCAAAATCTTAAACCAAAATGGTGAGCATGTTATATTATTGCTTAGCGTAACACCCCGTAGAAATACGGTAGGCGAAATAATCGGGCTGATAGCGGTAGGGCAAGATATTACAGAACTTACGGAATATAGACAGTCGCTGGAGAAAAAGGTTGTTGAACGGACGAATGAATTAAAAAAGTCGCTCGAAAAGGAAAAGGAATTAACTGCGCTTAAATCACAGTTTGCGTCAACCGTTTCCCATGAATTCAGAACACCACTTTCAACCATCAAAGTTTCTGCCAGTCATATCCGTAAATACAAAGCGCGCATGACAAATGATGAGGTGGATGCCAAAATTGATGTAGTGCTGAAACAAGTAGAGCACATGACCCATTTATTGGAAGATGTGCTTACCCTGGGAAGAGCAGAAGGAATAAAAATTCAAACAGTACAAAAGCCTGTTCCCTTCATGGAGTTTTTTGAAACACTTAAAGAAGAGATTGAACGAATGAATCATGAAACTCATATCATAAAGCTGAAGTTTGATTTACTGCACGATGTAATCTATACCGATCCTAACTTGCTTAGAAATATTTTTATTAACCTGCTGAATAATGCTATTAAATTCTCACCAGGTAAGGATGTTGTTCATGTAACCGTAAGCCAAAAGAAAAATGAATGGTGTGTAAGTGTGCACGATGAAGGCATTGGTATTCCAGCAGATCAGGCTGAGAAAATATTTGAACCATTTTATCGTGCTCCCAACGCAACAATAATTCAGGGAACAGGATTGGGCCTGTCAATCGTAAAAAAAGCGGTTGATTTACTCGATGGTACACTGGAGGTGCGGAGTAACCCAGGGGAAGGGTCAGTATTTTCTGTTACGATACCCACGGTACAATGACATACTCCATCCTGATTGTGGATGATACTGCACTACTGGCTGAAGCAATTGCTGATATGTTGCGCATGGAAGGTTTTACCGTAACCCTTGCCGCTAACGGAATGGAAGCATTAGCGGTGCTGGAACAGGAAAGCCATGATCTGATCATTTCAGACCTGCGCATGCCTATTATGGATGGTATTGAATTTATCAAGCAGGTTCGAAGACATAGTGTGTTGCAGGATACACCAATTATTGTCTTGTCCGCGCAGGCGGATGAAGCGAATAAACGGGAGAGTAAGCAAGCAGGAGCCGATTTATTTTTGACTAAACCATTTGACGAAAGTGAACTGCTTTCCTCGATTCACTTTTTATTGCAGTAATCATGAAAACGATAGCCGAAAACAGGTTTTATGCTATTTTGAATGCTTTGCTTTCACTTCGGTAATCAGCTTCAAATCAATGTTGGCCTGTGATATGTATTCATAGTTTCCACGGCCCATGGATGCCAACTGTTGCAAATTTTTGGAAGAAGCAGTGGACTTGCCAAAATTGAATACCGTGATGAAAATATCTTCTTCTGCGAATTTTTTAGCCAACTCATAGGTGGGCTTTCCCATTGGAAATTCGCCATCCGTTGCCAGGATTATGCGGTTATTACCTCCTCTGATGTAATTTTCATCCGCAACCTTATAGGCGAGCTTAATGCCAGCATTGCCATCCGTTTTTCCTTCCGGAACAAGTTTGTCGATTACGGCATTGATTTTTGCCGCTTCTTTAAAGGATGTGGGAAGCAAAACCACCTTCGCCTTTCCGGAATAGGTTACGATGGTGATCTTATCTTCCGGGCGCATCATTTCCATGAGACCGGAAAGTGATTTTTTGAGAATGGGCAATTTCTCTTCGCTGTTCATGGATCCGGATACATCCAGTAACAACACCAGGTGATTCGTGGCATACCCTTCCATGGAACGCAGATTTTCTCCCGGCATGCCCACATAAACGGTATCAATGCGTGATATATAAATAGTATCACGCTTTGCATCAATGGTTGTTTTAGTAGCACTGACAGGTGAAGTTGTGGCGGGTGAGATTGCCTGACTGGCCGGCACGGATACAGTTGCTGCAGTAGCCATAGGCTCAGGATTTTTTGGTGGAATTACTTCAAACCATTCCAACTGATACACCGACTTCATCAGCGGCACTTTAGATAACTCTGAGAATTTATTGTATTGGTAAACCAAATTTTGATTGTACTGATAGATCAAATCAGTATACGGATGCCGCGATGTACCTGAACTTTTGCGCTCACGTTTAGTGACCACTGCTTCTGCAAATTGCCTGGAGTTTTCGGCTACATCTTCGTAAGGAGAATAGGGACATAATCCGTTGCTTCTTCCGAGTTTTTGCAGACCGGTAAGATTCTTGTATTCATTGATGATCAATTCACGCGATAACTTTTGGATTCGCTCCGGCTGCGCAGGTTCTGAAGCCACTCCCTGAAAATATTTTTTTGCATTGAACAATTCTTTTCTGTCTTCATCCACTACCTCCAGCAACGCCTTACCGGAAACTACCCACGGACTCTTACTATCCGCCAGTTTGTATGCTTCGAAAATCGCTCTTACATCCTGATGCAGTTTCTCCTTTTTATCATCGAAGGTTTCCGCCAGCACTTTAAAGCGCTCAATAAAAATATACACACGGTGGAGGCTGTCTTTCGCTAATTGCTTTGAAGCAGTTTCCGCCAGCAATAGAGCATTCCATTGATTCAGCTCCGTTAAGATAGAATACAATACTTCTGCCTGGTCGAGTAAGGCTTTCTGATAAGTTTGCGGCAAAACTTTTGTCTGGTCAACCGTTTTCTGGTAAAGAGTTACCGGAAGTTCAAAGCTGGTGTTGTAGTAATTAACGGATACAGGGCTACCCGATTTAAGTCGGGCTACAGCATAAGAAGCTGAGGAATTCAGGTTCCGTACCGGGCTCATCATGAAGTTGATCTGCCGCATACCTTCATTTATTAGTGCAGTGTAGTTGGTCAGGCTGTTGAAAACAGCAGGTGTTACGGGTGTTGCAACCGGATTAATCGTTAACGCAATCTTCGGTTTATCCGTAAATGGCTGAACGTCAAGATTAATTTTCTTTAGGGTGGTTTGAACGCTGAACCGGGTAACTGCTTTCAGGTAATATATTCCTCGATACCCATTAGGTATGGCCTGACTTATAAATGTATTGTAAAAAGATATGCACACATTATTGTAATAATTGATAAGGTTGTTGTATACCGTATTACTATGCTCGTCTGATTGCTGCTTTTCATAGGTATACTCATCAATACCGGAACGTTTTATTTCCTGTAACGACACGACCCCCTCGGTAAATGATTTCACCATTGATGATGCCGGGTATTGAATTCCGGTAATTGACGTTAATGCGGGTATCAGTTTTTCATCTTCCCGTAAATGATTTTGTACCTTATCAACCGGCCAGCCAGTGTGCACCGATTCAAGAATATTTAACGTCCATGTATCAATCAGTGACTTTTCAGTTGCCAGTTGATCGCGCATTATTTTATCTGCACTTTGATAGGGTGATGATGCTGCGTACGGCTGAAGTTTTGACATCAACGCATAGCCTTCCACTTGTACCTCATGGACAGTTCGTGCATATGCATTCACCTGCCCTTCCAGGGTTTTTACAAACTGCTCAACCGCGCTGAACTGATCCGATTGATAATCCTTCAATCGGTAATAGATCTCAAGTGCCTTACAGGTGCTATCAATACGCTCGTAAGCCTTGTGAAGAATCTCTGTTTTTACCCCTAGCGCTTTGCCTGCAGTACCCAAAGCAGGCAAGGATTTTAGTGATTCCTGGTAGTAATAGTTGCGCGCATCGGTTTTACAGGTATAGGGTGAAATGAATTGGGATGGCTTACGTTTTTGTTCCAGCATTTGGGCATAGGGCCGCAAAAGCGATGGCGCAATGGTGTTAACCTGCTCGGTCAGGTGATTGACATAGGTTATTGTATTATTAATAGCCTTTTGCTGATCTTCCGTGAGTTTTTGTGCCTGAACAACCACGGGTAATAATGTGAACAAGAAAATCAAACGGGTACTAATCATACCTTGAAGATAAAAAATCTTCTGTATGTCATTACGGGTTAATCGGAGAAAAGAAATTCCCCGCTCCGGTGTGGATAAAAACTTTTTCAATCAATACATTTTTACATAAACTGTGTGATTTATGCTATCTTAAGAGAAGAAATTATGGATCCGGAAGAAAAGATCATCACCTTCAAAAATTACGATACACTGATGGAGGCTAATCTGGCCAAAACCAAGCTGGATGCATACGGAATACCGTGTTTTCTATCGGGCGAAAACCTGGCCAACCTCTATCCGATACAAAATCCGAAATTCAGTGGTGTTCGGCTTCACCTGTTTGAGAAGGATATGGATCAGGCGCGCCAGGTATTGCATGAAGGAATGATTTTATCAGACTACGAGCAGGCTCATTGTCCGCGCTGTAGCTCTACAAATATTGAATTTGGATTCAGTAAAAAATCCATGTCACAATTGACCGTATTACTACGTTCTGTTTTTAGTGTTCTTTTTCCACCAAAAAAACAGTATCACTGTCTCGATTGTGACCTTGAATTTTAATCTATTTTACGTTTACCCAATTCTCAGAAAGAAAATCTAAACGTAATGTCCTAACGCTTGTTATCTATCCTATGCCCATTATCTTTAACCCATGCCCTCAAGAATTATCATAGGCTTAATGGGGCCCGGTGAGGCTGCCACACCTGACGAAAATGAAATGGCCTACACATTAGGTGCTGCCATTGCAAAAGAGAACTGGACGCTCCTGACAGGAGGTAGGGAATTTGGTATTATGGATGCCGCCCTGAAAGGTGCTTCGGATAATAACGGCTTAACCATTGGTATTTTACCCGGCACAACAATAGAGGGTGCATCGCGGCATGCACACCTTAAAATCCTTACTGGTATGGGAAGCGCCAGGAATATCATTAACGTGTTAAGTAGTCATGCTGTAGTGGTGTTGGGTATGGCGGCTGGCACAGCGTCAGAAGTTGCACTGGCCATTAAAGCCAATAAAAAAGTAATTCTGCTGGCGCAGGATGACCTTACCGTATCCTTTTTTAAAAAGATTGGTACGTATCGAGTGACTGCAGTCCATACTGTTCCTGAAGTTATTGCCCATATTAAGGATTATGTGGGCATGAACCAGATTTCATGACTTATATTTCCTCTGCCTGAAAATTGCCTTCGTTCAGGACCAGCTGTTACCCGATGATCATCCTCGTAAAACGAAATGTATCCTTATGTCTTTACTATAGTAAACTCCACCCTGCGGTTATTGGCGCGGCCTTCATCCGTATCATTGGTATCAATTGGTTTGCTTTCTCCAAACCCTTGTGCCCGTAGCCGATTCCCATCAACGCCCTGGCTAATCAGGTAATCAACAACAGACTGAGAACGACCTTGCGATAGATTTAAATTGTATTCGTCAGAACCCTTGCTGTCCGTATGCCCTTCGATCTGAATTTCAACCGATGGATTACTCCTTAAAAACTCAACCACTTTATTTAATTCCACGAAGGATTCCTTTTTAAGGGTGGTCTTGTCAAAATCAAAATAAATGTTCTTCAGGCGCACGGTCAATCCGACTTCAATCCTCCTCAACATAATGTCTTTTATGATGGGTGTTAACTCTTCATTGATGGCCTCTACACTATCCACAGCA